>CAZFPU010000151.1:0-5593 GCA_964521145.1 uncultured Methanosarcinales archaeon
CTGTCTCCTAATTTGTAATAGACTTGCTTATGGCTCTTCTCGTCACATACGACAACCATATCAACGTTATTGTAATCAATTACCTTATCAGTAGTAGGGGTCATGACCAGAACGCAAGGATATATGCCACTACCACAGGCATCCTGTGCAAAGCATCGTGAATTCGACCATGAGCTTCTTGCTCTAAGACCATATCCTTCAAGCGATCCATCGTGATCTCTATCCACAGCAATCCATGCGTTGCTTAATGTGTTATAATAATCTCCATCAGCAATACTTGTCCTAAACACAACAACCTGTTCTTCTTCAGGAGGAGGTAGGCATTCTGCATCCTCGCAGCCATACTGGCAGTCTTCGACCAGCTGAGTATCCATCTCAATATCGCACAACGAATCGACAGTGCCTGCGTTTTGACATATATTCTGAGTGATTTCAATTGATACATCATCATTATCATCGCAGAATGGCTCAGATTCTTCATTGGTTCCACATTCTAAGTCTTCAAAGCACGCGATCTGCTCGCCGCATAGATTCATCTGGTCGCAGATGATGAAATCAAAAATCTCGTAGATAAAATCAAGATTGAAATAGATGTTATTGATCTCCTCTTCCAATGCAGCATCTTTTTGCTCAAGCTGAGTTAGCCTGCAATTGTAGTCATTAGGACTGCACGCCGCAAGAGTGGACACTTGTTTTTCGAGTTTTTCGTTCTCTTTCTTGAGTTCCTGGATCTGGCAGTGATAATCTCTATCATCGCAAACAGCGGAAACAAAAGAGGTGCAAATAAGCAAAATACAGAATAGAATGACTAATAGCCCCCACTTCATAGACGAGGGTGATGTGTGTGCGTTTATAACCATTTATATGCTACAATGTATGTGAATTATCAATAATATTGTGGTATGCATGATAAAAAAGAACAGAAAAGAGTATCCTACTTATCTTCTGGTTCGAAGCAGAGCACAGGGGCACAAATTGGCCTAGGCTTGCCCCCTTCATGAATTATTGAAGTGATGCAGTCAAAAGGATTTGTTGCATTTATCTCATCATTAAGCCAGTCAGCATAATCGCAGGTTGTACCGCAAAGTGCGACTTCTCTGCAGAATTGCTCTTGCGAACATCCAAACTCATCAACTAGATCATTTGGAAGTGTATCGGGACATTGATCGACAAAATCACAGACACCATCGTCATCTTTATCCTTGCACGTACAGTCATTCTCACATCCATCATTGTTATTGGTGTTGCCATCATCGCATTGTTCGAATCCGTCATTGTGCGGGCCGCCACTGCTTTCGTTATTTGGATTTTGGACAATGCCGTCGCCACAATAGGTAAGTGAAATTAGTTCACAGTTAGCAGAGCATACCTGATACAATCCAACGCCATCGGTGCCATCGCATTGTTCATTGAAGCCATTGTCATTAGGAGATTGTTGTATGCCATCCCCGCAGAACGTTAATTCTGTGTTGTTAAAACTGCATAATATGGTCTGCCCGCGCGCGAGATTTGTATCCCATTGCGTGCTGGTTTCTGGCGAGCCAGAAGTTATATTATTGATAGTGCATGCAAATCCTGTGAGATCAAATCCTGGTTTTAGGACTTCACTAATTGAAAAAAAGGTGGTGTTGCTTGCATTGAGGAATATTTGCGCGGATGCTAAACCGTTGATATTAGTTATAAGCCCGAAGTTGCTTGGCACTGCATTTGGAACTGATACATTGAATGTCCAGTTTGCCGCCGCAATTCCATCGACTAGTTTTTTGACGGTGACCGTGGATGGCTCAAAAACGCAGGTTGATGAGCAACCATCGCCATTTGCTATGTTACCATCATCGCATTGTTCGCTTGTTTGGAGTATGTTGTTGCCGCAGACTAAGGGCACTTCGCATAAGGAAGTGCATCCATTTTCTACGCACGCATTTCCATCGGAGTCATAAGCATCGCATGTGTTGGGAGTACCCGAGCAACTATCCGCTTTATTACAGGTTATGCTAAAATCGTCAAGATATCCTTCCTCACCGCCTTCCAAAAATCCTTGTTTTTCGATCCTGATCCTGAAATCATTTTGAAGATGAGTATCAGGTACTGATATGCTAAATGTTGAGATCGATGTATTGTCATCGCAATAGATCAGTGTTCTATTAACCCAGGTTGACCCGCCATCATTTGAGAACCAAACATAGAGACAATCATCAGGGTCAAGCATCCCTGATTCCTCAACATTTCCTATGGAAAATATTGCAGTTCCCTCAAGACAGCTACTTAGGTCTAGATTGGATTGCTTGCTTAAGTTATAGGAAACTGTGCCACCATCAGCATTGATGCATCTGCCGCTTGCGCAGCCGCTTCCTGATTCATTCAGAATGCCGCCGGTGCTATTCCACAGAGCCCAGTCATTTGTCTCTGCAAGATTATTGAAACTATTAGACCAAACCGTTGCGTTCCAGGAGCAGCCAGCACTTTCGCATGAAGACTCTTCATTGTAGCCATCGCATGCATTTGGAGTACCACTACATCCTAAGAATGTTTGATTTTGTTCACACACTGGTTCAAGAGGAGTCTCAAAACTCTCTGGCGCTACGTCCGTATGGGGTTGCTGGTCAATGGGGGTTGATTCGTCTGGGTCGGTTGCGGCCAAAAGCTCAAACTCATCGCAGCTTGCATACCCGAGGTCGCTTAATCGCAAATAAAAGTCTACGCTATTGGTGGGAGTTCCAAGAACACGATATCCATAACTATCATTGACAAGGCCAGGATTTTCTGTGACAAAATTATCTGAATTCTTGTCATATTGTTGCGAGCCGCCTACATTCTTGTCCATGTCATCGTCAAAATCGTCATCATTGTTTAGGTCTTCCACATAATAAAGCTCATAAGCGCCATCAACAGGGTCTACCCTGTCTTCGATGAATATCAGGTGATCACCCAGAGACTCTCCATCAGTGGGGATTCCATTGAGGAAATACTTGTATCTGACCTGCTCAGTGCACGCCTGAGTACCATTCGCAGCAGAATCATCGCTACCACAGCTATCTCCTGGCAGTGCAGGCTCGCCTACCATAGTCTCTCGTAAGAAGAGATAGGTTCCATCGCAGAAAGATGATACATTTATTATGTCACGCCAGTCATCATTGGTTCCATCATTCGTCGGATCGGTCCCAAAACGAAGCCAGTCAGAATCAGAAGGCCAGCTCGCAGGAGCTGCAAAAGCCATAGGTGCAAGCACACAAAATACCAGGATCCCAATAATTGCCGATTTTAATGTATTCACTGAAACCAAACCCCAACAAAGTAATTTCTCACTGGGAAGTAGGGATTCTATATAAAGACTATTTTGGTCAAGAATAACTATTGGAGACGATAGAAAAAGTCGACACAAGGAAGGGACGAAAAAAATTGATTTTATAGGAAAGAGAATCAATGAGCAGATTCAAACATATGAAAGTTCCTAAATAAGAAAAAATAGAACGCCTAACATTCGTGCTTGCTGGAATTATTGTTGCTGTTACTGTTGATAGAGTGATTGTTGCAGCCCTGATTGCCATGAGTCTCATTTAATGAACCATTGGTCTGGTTTGCATTGGTTTGATTTAAAACAGCAACTTGACATACATCAAAGCAAGCAAGCCTTGCATCATTTCTCGCATCCACACATTCCTGCTTTTCCTTAGCACACTCATTTCTGCATTGGGAAAGGCCACAGTGCTCTCTTTTAGTCGCCGTGGCATTTACTTGACATGTCTTCTTGCATTCCCTAAAAGCCTTGGATGCATTTTTTAATAGAGAATCATTTAAGAGAGAATCATTAAGGGCCCTATCAAGAGATTGATTGATCACTAGGTCAAATTCAAGCTGGCATGAATCGATGCAGACATTCTTTTGCAGGGAAACGTTCGCATTGCACGCGACACTTTCATTCTTGCACGTGTCTAGGCATGTTCTCTTCTCAGAATCACAGGATTTCAAGGAATTTTTGCTTTCATTGAGGCATCCTTTCTTGCACACATCAAGTTCCCTTTTCTGCTCTTTGGTTAGAGAGGCAGCGTATACTATTGTGAGGATCATGCAAAGTACAATTGCAGCAATAATGAGTGATTTTTTCATTTACTATCAAAAAGTAGGAAATCTGAATAATTATATAAATATTGCTGGCTTCAAAAATACAGTATTCAATAAATCCTTTATATTTATCGGAAGGAAGAAATAATAAGAAAAAATAAAATTAAGGATACAAAGCCTTGATTCCTTGAATATCTCCTGGGTTCAATGAGCGTTTCTTCGTCTCGCCAAAATCAGCATATGCATACATGGTCTCTTCGGCACATGTGCTTGAAGGATGGCTTAATCCGAATGCATGACCAATCTCATGGGTCGCTATGTTCTCAAAGTCCATTTTTCCAGGTTCCCCTGTTGCGCTCCAGCCAAAGTCGGCATCATCATACACTTGGTCCCATTCGACTAGTTGTCTTTGATTCATTGGTCCTGAAAATCTGCCCCAAACGATGGTGACTGCAATGACACCCGGGTCAGCGATGCTTCCAAAATAGAGCTCATTTGATCCATCAGGAGAAACTTCATCAGCAACTAGCGCGCTTGAAGTCAATGCTCCGCTGCCAAATATATTCTTGTTAGCCGCCAATTCCCATTTCGAGATATCATAATCAACATTTGAGAATAAAAATGAGCCATTAAGACCGTGGCTGTTTGCTGGGTTCAAGACCCAAGGCTCATTGGTTTTCCATTTCGCTCCTTTTGCCATGAAAGCATAACAGGTGCTTGTTGCGCCGCTTGTTGCACTGCCTGGCTTGGCCGCACCTTTTTTATAATCGATGATCATGAAACCATCAACCATTTTGCCATCGACATCCACTGATTGCCCTAGGCTAAAGACGTTTTCAGCGACTTGCACTGCGTTTGCTGGGATCTCGAGTGCTTTGCCAGAAAGGCCATTTGCTGCGCCGACTTTGGAAGTATCTGGTCTTGCTCCTGCAACGCCTAAAAGCAATAGCGCAATGATAGCAGCTGCAAAAACGCTAAGAATAGTTAGTTTGTTGGTTTTTGAGGTTTTCATATCCTCGCTAATTTGTTACTACTATATAAAGGTTTCTTTTTGATTTTTGTTCGTTTCGATAAGCAATTCTTATCTCTTTCGATCCACCAGTTACTTGATTTTGTTCGAGCTAAACTGCGCAAGATCCCAAAATCTCCGCCAAACTACGAGCAGATAAAGAGTATCAACTCATCAGCAAGTGGAGTTTCTAGGGAGCAAGGAATGCAACTGGAATTTGACCCGAATAGATGTGCAGTCAAGTAGCATATCTCAAAGCGCGCCGATAATGAGCATCACACCAAAGAATATCAGCAACGAACCGATACACCAGCTGAACCAGCGAGCGTGTACTAACTTCTCTGTCAAGACCACGATTGAGAGGAGCGCGATCCACAGCAGATTCATCGCTCCGGCAACAAAAAGCAAGAGCATCAGCGCCCAGCAACAGCCGACGCAGTAGATGCCATGCCGTATGCCCATCCGAATTGCCCCTATCGTCCCATAGTGCCAGTTGCGCATCACAAAGGAAAGTGGATGGCA
>CAZFPU010000152.1:0-5570 GCA_964521145.1 uncultured Methanosarcinales archaeon
TTCATAGCATGCCAGGTGCCTTACATGTCACGCGGTGGCTGCTTCTTTTTCATGTCTTGGCGATCCCTGCATGACTACAAACATGTCATTTTTGCGTTTATATATTTAATGCGTGGAAAGTGGCACATTTTTTGAGCAAAAAAGATAGATGATAAGAGAGAAAATGAATTAACTTCACAATGATGACTAAGATTTTTAACCAAAGTCTGTTTGTTGGGAAAAATGGGAGTCGTAAAGGGTGTCAAGATAACAAGCAACAACAAGGTTGAATTTGCAGTATCGGTAGATTACGAAGAATCGCTGCTGCTCAGAGGACATGCGACAAACGTGCATGTATTCTCTGAGGATTCCGCAGACATTGCGACCACCTTGGTAAGCAGGGGCAAAGGAAACACCAAATATATCAGAATCCCCCAAAAGATAGCAAAAGATCTGCGCGGCAACAGCAGCATAAAGTGCCTTCGGATGGACTCAAAGGACAAGATTATTATCTATAGTGTCATTCAAAAATAAAATGGAACGCATAAAAACAGGGATCATTGGATTCGATAAGCTGCTCGAGGGAGGGATCCCTAAAGGATACTGCGTCTTGCTTAGCGGCTCGCCAGGAACCGGCAAGACCATTTTTGGACTGCAGTTTCTGCTCAATGGGTGGCTTAGCTACAAGGAGCCGGGGCTTTTCATAACTTTCGAAGAAACGGCAAGCAACCTGCATGCGCAGGCGGCTCAATTCGGCAGAGATCTCAAGATGCTCTCAAAGAAAAAGGAAGTTGTTATTCGATCAATGCCCGAAGAGGAACGCCTCAATGAAAACATCATCTTTCGCATGATCGATGAGGCCATCAAGGAATACAACGTGAAACGCATCGTCATAGATTCACTAGATACCTACGCAAACAACATCATAAGCTATGAAGAGGATATCCCGCTCAGCGATCATTCATGGCAAAAGCGGGTCATCTATCGCTTCATCAAACGGCTCCAGCGCTACCCGCAGCTAACCAAGATCCTGATCGCCGAGACCGATGAAGGCACTGCCCAGCTTTCAAAGGATGGTGTCTCTGAGTTCCTAGCCGATGGGGTCATAAAAATAGAATACATGACCATGGGCGGAGAGTACTCGAGGCAATTGAAAGTAAGGAAGATGCGATCCACCAAGAACAATCCAGATCTTTTTCCCCTTGAAATAAGCACCAAGGGGATCATTGTGCATTCGTAGCAACATGAATGAATTCGTATACGGCCTCATCACAGGGAATAAGATAGCTTTTCGATCAGGCAATTTCTTCGTTATGGGAATTCCAAATAACATAATGACTCTTGCGAATGCCACTGTTTTGTTTCATGCGATAGAGCAAAAGTTAGGCTTGCAGGGAAGTGAGATTCTAGCGCAAGTTGGTAGAAGGCAGACGCTGGCATTCTCATATATCCTATTCTCAAAAAAAAAGCCAAACCATGAGCAGCTCAAAATTCTTCTGCAGTATCTTGATATTTTTGGCTTAGGCAAAATACGCATCGTTTCGATCAGCCACGCATCGAAAGAGGCTACATTTGAGATCAAAAACTGCGCAGTCTGCCTTATGAAGAAAAAACTGTTTAGCCAAAACGCCACCGCGAGTAATGCCTTTGTCGAGGGAGTATGTAGGGGAATCGCCGAGTTGCTATTTGATGAACCTATGCAAGCGAAAAAAACGCAATGTGTGACACGCAATAAAGATAGTTGTTTTGTAAAAACATCAAAAATTTTGGAAAAAAGCCAAGACCCTATCCTGGACGGATTCACTGAAAAGTCGTTTTCAGTTGCTGATAAGCGAAGGCTGGATAATACGCAAGCGGATCTAATAAAGAAGGTCTCTGGTCATTACATGATCGACTGGAACGAGGGCATGTTCACGCTATGGGGCTGCTCACTTTTCATGATGCCCTCCCTGAGTTTTGTCTATCTGATCAAAACCCTCGAAGAGAGGTCTTTAGATTGGACGCATACCTTACTCTACCATCTAGCCCGGGTGCAGTCAAGGGAGTCTGTTCTCTTCCAGCTGCAGAAAATGGGATTTAAGAAGGATATAACTTTGCTCAAATCCATCCTAGAGCATTCAGACATAACCGGATTTGGTTCTGTAAAGCTGGTGCATGCTGATTTTGAAAAAAAAATGCTTTCCGTAGAGCAGTATTTCAACCCCTACTCATATTATACCAACCAATTATTTGGTAAAAGCAGCGCTGCTGCAGATTACTATGTCTGTGGCCTCCTAGCAGGCGCATCGCAAGGCTTTTTCGGGGTTGAAATGGAGGATGTTGAAGAGAAGTGCATCGCAAAAGGAGATGAGTGTTGCTCGCATAAGTCGCAAAAGAAAGGCAAGACCAGCCGCTATCCAATCGATAGTCAACTGCTAAAGTTAATTGAAGAAAAGATCACCGTGCAAAATTTCATTCTTTGAAGGCCTTGATAAGAAAATTCATATCATAATAGGCACGCTCGCTGCTGCTGATGCGAAAGCCGTGGTTCTTTAGCATCTGCTCCATTTCCTGCATGGTGGGAGTGAACTTCATTCCGCCATCTTCGAAAAGGGTTTTGTTGAATTGCGCAAGCAGTGCTAGCTTTTCCTCATCCATATTCACTTGCTTTGCATCCTCATGCACCTTATGCATGAACTCAGGGTCCATGCCTGCGCCCTTGAGCGGGCTTGTGATCACCAAAACCCCTTGACTGCGAAGCACGCGGTTAGCTTCTTTGATCGCTTTGGAAGGATCGGCAAGATGATACAGAACGTTTACGGATGCATACGCATCGAAAGAGTTATCCCTAAAACGCAGACGCATCACATCACCATGCCTAATCTTCACGTTCCTAAGAGGTCTTGCTTTTTCCCTGGCGATATCAAGCATTGATTTATTGTAGTCATAGGCCACCACGTCATTGTTTCTTGCAAGCAGCACACTTAGATTTGCGCTTCCGCATCCAGCATCAAGGACTTGTTTTCCCTGGCCAACAAGTGAGCAGACTTGCCCTAAGAGCTGCTGGTTTTGGGGAAGCAGATTCGTATAGTCGTATGCTTGGCTGGAAAAATCGCTCCAGAATTGGGACCATTTTGAATGCTCATCGAGAGGCTTCACCACATAGAGAACGCGCTCCATCGTATATTTCTCAAGATCGATCGCGCGATTGAGTGTCGATAGGTCTCCATACATAGGCAGCGCGGCGATGGATAAGAGCTTGTCCTGCTGCGAATCGATTGGAACGCTGATAAGGCCATGTACCTGTCTTGTCCCGATATGCTCAAAGAGTTCTCTTGCACTTTCCACTCCAAGCGTGCACACTGCCTTTGATCCATTGTCAAGAGTGTAGCGTATCATGCTATGCGCAAGCTGCAAAACGCAGCCAGGATATTTCCTATCTTGGCGAAGCACCAGCCGAGTAAGTTCCGAGATTGATTTATTCCTGGTCTTGAAGATGGCCAGCGAGTGCCCGGATTTGAGGCAGGGCAGTCCATGCTCCTTGGAATAGCGAGTCGCACGATGGCTTCCGATCAGAAGATCGTTTTCATAGATTGCGAAGTGCGTGGTGGTTGGAGCATCGTCGAATTCATCCTGTATCAATTTTGAGTTCTCCTTAGAATAAGGATTCCACCCCAGCGCAGTGTAGGACTCAAGACGCATCTGCCGAATCTGCGCAAGTATTTCCTGCCCCTGTTTTGAATTTCTATCGACCTCTTTGGTGATTAGCATGCCTTTTAAAAGACACGGCGAGCTTCAAAATTTTAATTGAGGAAGAGTAGAACATTTTTTCGAGAAAACGGCATAATGATTCCAAATATGCGCTTTTAATACAAATTTGTGCCACATTAGTTGGATAATGTTTATAAGGAAAAACAATGAGATAGGTGCTGATGAAGGGTTTGGTGACGGAGGCGCTGTTCTGGAAGCATTTATCTGATACGCTTCTAGACAGCCAGGGGATAGATAAGGAGCGATTCTATCGCAAGATAGGTCCGATCAAAGAGCGTTGGGACCTAGAGATCACCAAATCCGCATCGCTTGAGATACTCAATTTTTCGCAAAAGCGAAGGCAGCATCTGCAGCAGGATTTTTCTGAGGTAATTGAAGGGAGCAAAAGGCGTTAGAGATGAATCATGTTTCAGAATCGTATGATTTTTCCATGAAAACAAGTATTCAAAGAAACTTTGATGGTGTGATGGAACAAATTTCCCTCATACCCTTTAGTTTATGTCAAAAAGATTGCTGAAAAAAGAGATTTATGCATATAGACCAAAAACAGCCGCAGATTCGATTCGCGTTAAATACCGCACGCAACTATCACCTTATCCAATCCATTCTCAACCATTCTGAGGGAAATTATCGCAACCTCAATCATCTGATAGAAGGTTTGTTGCTCACTAAATTTCTCCACCTCTTTGAGGAAGTGGCAGAAAAAAAGGCGCATTATGATATACTGGCTGAATTTGCGCAACAACAAAGCTCGATCTCAATAAGCGACATAAGATTGCAAGATGTTCAGAAACACAATAAGCTCGTTGCTCTTGGTTATGATGATTTTATTAAGTCGTTAGAATTGTGAAAGCGAGAGAGCATCTCGTAAGCAGGAATTTCATGCGTTAGCACCATCTAGCAATAAAACTTTATATAGTGGAGGTTTCTTGCCAGAATCGCTGATGGTACGGTTACTTAAGGATAGATTCCGTATTGGTGTTTGTATTTTTCTTACGTTTCTTCTTCTCTCACTGCCTGTTTCTCTTGCGCAGCAACTGAATTTGGTGAGCAACAGAAGAAACAAAATAAGGAATAAATATGTTTAAACTTGAAACAAAATTAGGCTTGGGAAAATTAAACTATTACTTTTTTAGTAATTTGCTGATTCTAAATATATTAGTTGCCGCTACCAAATTCTTCATAAACAGCATATATCTTGATTTTATTTTTGTAACAATTTTCTCAATTTTTGTTTTTTCTCAATCTGCTATCTTAGTCTTTAGGTTAGTGAAAAAAAGAGATGATACGAATTTATACGATAAGAACACGTTTGATCTTCTTTTGATAATTATGTTTAGTTTCTCTATCTACTTAATTGCAATTCTAGGAATTAATGAAGAGGTAGTGTTTTTTGCGACGGATTTAAGTTCAGTTATCAGTGGAACAATTAGCATTCTATTTAATTCAATATTCATTTTATCAGCTACCCAATATTCAATTTTCATAGTTCTCTATTTTGTATTTAAATCAAAAACCACACAAACCAAACAAAATGGGCACTGAAATCCAAATATATCAAGAAAATTTGCAAGATTTGAGTATGACCCCCTCATTTGAATACCTCTACCATCCAACTGAAGAGCGGGTCTTGGCCAAGAGAGTGTACACTCTTAGTTCTTTGGAATACCAAACCAAATATGACAACTGGCTATAACCAGATATTCCTAGATAAGCAAATCATCTTGAATACTGATGTCGATAAATGGTTTGGATGGGATGTGACTCAGTTAATTGATGATAATAACAGAAATTAGTCATTTTACATAAAGGCAATTGAAAATAGATGCTGCGTTTCAACT
>CAZFPU010000153.1:0-5464 GCA_964521145.1 uncultured Methanosarcinales archaeon
TGCTCCTTCCCCACTTCCTGAATTGTCAACCAATGATGCTTCAAATACTGTTGGCGCAAAAAGCCTGCTCAAAAATGAGAAGGATCCTGACAAAAAGTCATCTCAAGAGCAGATCCCAAAAAAGCCAATCGTTGAGCAAACGTCTGATACAACTGACGATGAATCCAAATCACAAGACGAGGAGGAAGAAACTCTCCCTACTAATGAAGAGCCGCCAATGCAGACACTTGGCTTAAACGCAAGCTGCTCAAACAATATTTCTGAATCCAATGAAGCGTGTGATGGGCCTGATCTTAGGGAGCAGAGCTGCAAAACGCAAGGCTTTGATTCTGGAGCCATCTCATGCAAGAGCGATTGCTCTGGCTTTGATCTGTCTTTGTGCACCAAAATAACACTCGCGGCCTGTGGCAATAATATCATGGAAGGAACAGAGATGTGTGATGGCAGCGATCTTGGAGGGCAGACATGCCTAAGTGTAGGATATGATCTTGGTAGCGTTGGCTGCAATATGGATTGCACATCACTTGATATTTCATTGTGCCGGCTCTACACCTGCGGGAATAATGTTATCGAAGGAAAAGAGGTGTGTGATGGCACACAGATTGGCTCGAACACCTGCGCATCGCTTGGCTTAACCTCGGGCTCAATAGCCTGCAGAAACGATTGCAGCGGCTATGAAACCTCAGGCTGCTCGACAACAGCAGTATGCTCAAATGGCATAAAGGAAGGAAATGAGATATGCGATAAGGGAGATCTTGCGTCCCAGACATGCAAGAGCCAAGGCTTTGATAGCGGATCAATACTTTGTAAATCGGATTGCTCGGGATTTGATACCATTAATTGTGTCAAGACCACAACCACAGCATGCCTAAACGATCTAAAGGAAGGAAATGAAGTGTGTGATGGGTCTGATCTTGCTTCTCAAAGTTGTGTTAGTCTGGGATTCAAATCAGGAACTTTGGAATGCAATTATGACTGCATGGATTTTGATACTTCTAGATGCATAAAAAACGAGAACTGCGGAAATGGCGCGAAAGAATCAAATGAAGTGTGTGATGGGTCTGATTTAGCGTCAGAAACCTGCATAACCAGAGGGTACAAGGGAGGAACACTGTACTGCAATTCCAATTGCCAGTCTTTTGATACATCAGCCTGTCTTAGCCAGAAATGCAGCAATAGCATAAAAGAGGGAACTGAAGTGTGTGATGGGTCTGATCTTGCGTCTCAAACGTGCGCAAAACTAGGATTCAAGTCAGGCACACTCTCATGCAAATACGACTGCAGTGCTTTTGATACGACAAAATGCGTAAAGAGCCAAACCTGCGGAGATTATGTCAGAGAAGGAACTGAGGTGTGTGATGGGTCGGATCTTGCGTCCCAGACATGCATAACAAAAGGCTTTGATGCAGGATCATTGTACTGCAATCTTAACTGCGCATCATTTGATACGTCTTCATGCGAAACCTATGTTTGTGGCAATGGGTTCATCGAAGGGACTGAGGTGTGTGATGGCACTAACACGGGTTATAAGACGTGCGCAACACAAGGGTTTGATGGAGGTACCTTAAAATGCAAGAGCGATTGCTCGGCATATGATACTACTCAATGCACGGGAGGGCAGACATGCGGCAATAACATCAAGGAAGGAACGGAAGCGTGTGATGGATCCAGTCTCAATTCACAAACGTGCGTATCACAAGGATTCATTTCAGGGACTCTAAAATGCAAAACAGACTGCATGGGTTTTGATACAAGCTCATGCAATGCCGCTGTGTGCGGCAATAACGTCAAGGAAGGTGCTGAAGCGTGTGATGGCACTTCCCTTAATGGCAAGACCTGCCTTAGCCAAACAACCTATTCGGGAACTCTAAAGTGCAAATCGGACTGCAAATCATTTGATACAGCACTATGCACCATAATGCAGTGCAACAACAATATTGTGGAGGGCAGCGAGATCTGCGATGGGTCTAATTTGAACTCAAAGACATGCGCTAACGTGGGCTACAACGGAGGCACGCTAAAATGCAAGACTGATTGCAGCAGCTATGATACCTCTTCCTGCGGGGCAGCGTTCACCTGCGGAAACAATGTCCGCGATACCGGAGAGATCTGCGATGGCCCTGACCTTGCAGGATACGACTGCACGATGCTTGATTGGGATGCGGGAACGCTTTTCTGCATGTCAGATTGCAAGAGCTTTGATATGAGCCAATGCCATGATTGATGATGATTAATTAGAGAATGATGTTTGTGAAATTCTTTGTTTTATTTTCTTTCCTGATCTGAGTTTTTCGGATAATTGAAGGTTAGCGCCCCAAAGGTCGAGCATATTAAAATTTACAAATTGATCGACAAGGGGGACGTCCCTTACGGGGAATGTCGATTATTAAGAAAAACAGCGAATGCGAGAAGGCGCTAACCCGACAGAGGGGAGAATTATCCGAAAAACTCTCAATTTTTCAATACCTTAAAATACCCCTTATGCAATAAGGCACCCATGGAAATATTGTTGATAGCCCTAGGCGCTGTGTTTCTGGTGATACTCTATGCGTACACGCTCTATGTTTTTAGCGCCGGATTTTTCCTCTTGAACCTGGTGATCGCTCTTGTCTTATGGTACTTCATTTCAAAGGACCTCAAAAGGCATCATAATCATAAATATTATATCGGCTCACTATTAGTCACTGCCATATTTTTTATTTTGTCAATAACCAACATTGGGGCGTTTGTTTTGCTCTGGGCGCAGAAATTGTATATCTCTCCCTTGACGTTAGCTATTTTTTGTGTGTATGGGTTTGCGCAGGTTATTGGGTTAGTGTATGAGATGTTTTTTTCGCATAAGCGAGGGCATTCGGGTCATCGTGGGCATCATTAGGCGCGCTGACCGAGATTGGGCGCAATTTTTTCTTGCAAATATGATTTTGGAGAGCTGCCATACTCTTTCTTCAGAAGAAGGCTTGTTATCCCTGGGTCGAGAATATGTATATTTTTTTGATCAAAGGGCTTATAGAGGTAGTCCTTCTTGGCTATGGTGTTGAGTTTCTTATCTACGATGTCGTTGTAGAACTTTTTTATGAATTGGTGCTTCTCAAATCCTGAGTGTTCTGAGAGCTCAAGTAATTGTTTTCCAAATCCTGCTGCATGGATTTCCGTCTTTGCGTCCAGATTGGTCGCTGTCATTACATATTGAGATGGAAAGACTTGTGATGAAAAATAAGCGCTAGCGATATGTATCGTCTTTCCTGAGAATGAATCCTCATCGAAAATCACAACCTGCCTTCCGCTGCCTAGTCCCTTGAGATATCCTATTTCTGCTGGAGACAACTTTGGCTGCGCGTCTTTTAGCTTTTGGGTTGAAAGCCTGGCGACATAAAAAGCCGAGTTGTCGCTTTTGGCGACATCGCAGTAGCTTAAATATACATCCATGCCTGCCGCTACGCCCCCGTGCCCAAGCGCAATGAACAAGACGTCTCTTGATTTTGTTTGCAAAACCAATTGCTCTGCGGTTCTTTGGGATCGGAGCGGATCCGTGGCATTCTTAGTTGTTCTATCGTCAGGCTGATTAATCGGAGCTGCGAGCAAGTCGTGCAGGCCTGCGCTTTCCAACTTTTTGCGAAGTGTCTGCGCACTACTTAGAGCATGCCCTGGTTTTCGATACAGCTCAAGGGCAGCCCCAATAGCATCTCTTAGCCCAATCTCGGCAGCCGCACTGGGATGATTTATTTTATAATCGATCACTGCCCTGATTATGCGGGGCGGGTGCAAGGCTCGTATACTTTCTGAAGAAGTTGCCTGCAAGCTGATTTCTGATAAAACATCCTCTAAAGTCCCCCTATACTCTAGTCCAAATGCAGGATTGCTCGCTCTCAAAGCGACAAATGGTGATGTATATCCCATATCCTCATCTTTCATTTTGATCTTTATAAATCTTTCTATTTTAACTACTAGTAAGTAACTACAATTCTTATATTCCACGAAAATAGGTAGGAAATGATTTTTGGAAACTGCCTATCATTTATAAACAATCTTGCCACTAATCTCTAATACTCCTATCTTGGTATACTTTTTTCTACCCCCAGAAAAGCAAAACCTTAAAAATAGAAAAACGAGTAATAGAACTTAACGTGGGGGTGGAAAATATACGCCAGGATAAGGGTAATGATAAGAATAAAGTCGACATTATTCGATACCATGGCGGCTTTTTCACACATCAGCAAATAGAGATTAAATGCCATATGGTATTTATGCGTATGAAAAAGAGGAGGTTGGAATCATGTTTGCAGTAAATTATGTGGGGGTAATTCTAGGCGCAATCGCCGCAATGGTTCTGGGCATGTCGTGGTATTCCCAGATGATGTTTGGAAAGCAATGGATGAAACTATCGGGCTTGGGAAAACTGACTAAGAAGCAGATGCAAGAAGGCAAGAAGAAGATGATACCTTCCGTGATAACAGGATTTATCGCGGCGATCGTGACTGCTTTGGTGCTTGCCATCTTTATTGGAACAGGAGCTACCTGGCTTGAAGGGGTCTCAGTCGCATTCTATGCGTGGCTTGGCTTTATCGCTCCGGTCATGCTTGGCATGGTGCTGTGGGAATGTAAGCCATTCCAATTGTATGTGATAAACGTCACGTATCAATTAGTGTCTATTGTGATCATGGGCGCAATCATCGGCGCTTTGTGATCTTATTTTTTGTTTTTTAATTTTTTTTTTTGGTTTATTTTTTTTTGAGTTTGCTTTATTTCTTTGATTGCTATTGCGTTTTTGTTTATTGGGTTTAGTCCTTATTGTTTCTTTTTGTTATTGTTTGTTGGGTTTATTGTTGAGTCGTTTTATTGGTTGTTTCGTCATTGGTTTTGTCTTATGTGTTCGTGTCCAATTGGTTATTGGGTCTTTTCGCATTCTTTTATTTTTGAAAAAGCTGAGATATTTAGGCGCTCCCAACACGTCGCGCATTGATTTTGTTTATATCCTAGTGCACTAGTACGTTTTCATGTAGGATAAACACCATCACCACCTAATTTATTTGTCGATCATCTCCCTAAAAATAGCAAAAGAATAATAACCCGCAAGGGTTTATCGTCATTGATCTTACCTTATGAACGTCAAAGCGGTCCGCATCCTACTCGTTGTCATTGTCGTGTTCAACCTAATCCTTTATGCAATGGTAAAGATCAGCGGCTGGGTATTCTGGAGCATTGTGATTATTGCTGCTCTGTTGACCTGGAAAGTATTGCCTTGGATGGAAGAGAAACTATAGCTGTCTATTTTTGTATCGCTGCAAAGAATACGCGCAGGTCTGCAGAATAGAAGTTCTGGTGAGAATTTTGAAGCAAACAATGCGAAATGTAATCATGATTTTGTAATGTATACAAGCGCTGCTTCTAGTGTTTTTTCATCCATTCTTTTAATTGCCTGATCAGGAATGCTTTTGTTTCTACGGGTAATTTCCCATAAGGCATA
>CAZFPU010000154.1:0-5361 GCA_964521145.1 uncultured Methanosarcinales archaeon
ACATAAAGAATAAGATAAGCCATAAGGAGGCAGAGGAATATCTTTTACAATCATACACGAAAAAAGAAACATATGCGATCCTCAAGGATTGGAGGCATAGCAAAGAACAATACGAAAAACAAAAGAAATGAACTTAGGGCATATTCTTCATCCTAGAAAAAAAGATACGTCACGAGACACTGGACTTTCTCAGGTAACGTTTATATACTTCCATTCTTTTTCTTAGCTCATGGAGAACTCAGCAGCAGTTGAACAAATCAAGAAAAAAATAGTCCCTATCCTCTCTAAATACAAAGCCAAACGTGCTGCATTATTTGGATCGGCGGCAAAAGGAACCATGGGAAAAGACAGCGACATAGACATCCTAGTGGAACTTAAAAAAGACCTGAGCCTGCTTGATTTTGTGGGCATCAAGCTTGAGCTAGAAGCATCGCTGAAGCGCAAAGTCGATCTGGTGGAATACGAGACCATCAAGCCAGCATTACGAAAACACATTCTTTCTGGGCAAATTTCGATCTTACGAGCAGAACCACTGAGGTCTACCTCGATGACATTCTAGAAAGCATCAAGAAGATAGAATCGTACAGCAAGGGAAAATCAAAGCAGCAGTTTCTCTCAGATGACCAGCTGCAGGATGCCATCCTAAGGAGATTAGAGATCATAGGCGAAGCAGCAAAGAACATTCCCGATGAATTTCGGAAAAAATATCCAGACATCGAATGGAAAAAGATAGCGGGCTTAAGAGATGTGCTCATCCACAGTTATTTTGGCGTCAAGCTAGACCGGGTCTGGCTAGTTCTAGAGGAGGATTTACCTGATTTCAAAAACAAACTTGCTGCACTCAAAAAAGAAGGGAATGGTTCAAAAGATACACATAAAAAATAAGATCGGACATAAGGAGGCAGAGGAATATGCACCAACGCGCAGCATTGGGCATCCTGAAAATAGAAGATTTTCATGATCTTTTACAATCATACACAAAAAAAGAAACATACGCGATCCTAAAGGATTGGAGGCATAGCAAGGAACAGTATGAGAAATTAAAGAAATGATCTTAGGGCATATTTCTTCATCTCTAGAAAAAAAGATAGAGCACAAGACACTGGACAAGTACGCACAATGTTTATATAGACAAAAACCACGCCATTATCATGGACACAAAAGAGTATGAGGAGCTAAAAGCAAAATTCCTTGCACTTGTAGCAAACGTGCCGCTTAAGCTTCGGGATGAAATAATCGCGCTCATAGATGATAAGCCAGTCTCTTGGAACGTGGCCTATGGAGAAGTGAAATTCGACTCGAATGCCTCAAAAAAGATCATTGAGCGAATGCGGCAAATCGGAGTGTTATAGATGGAAGACAAAGACTATCTAAAAAAGCTAGTGAAGGAGCGATTATTAGCACTCCCGCCAGACGTGAGCTTTTCTGTAGGACAGTTTGGCGATTACACCAGGGACGAATTAATAGAGGAAGTAGAAAAAGGCAGTGAAATCGGAAAAGCCGCCATTGAAATGCAACTTACTTTCATTCGAAAAATGCCCCAATTGATCAAAATACCATGATGCTTCTCATTCGGTGCAACCATGATTTGCAAACTTCGTATCTGTATAGCTATACTGATGAACTGGTAGCGTATGCAAAGGAGCATCACGTATCTGTTACTATCATAGAAGATAGGCAAATGGATGCGAATTCCATAGCAAGCAGAATACAAAAGACAAAGCCAAGGTTAATTTTTTTCAATGGGCATGGCAGCAAAACCGCATTATTCAACAGCGGACAGGATGAGTGCATCAACATCGAATCAGCGCAGCTCTTCGAGCATACCATCGCCTACACGATAGCCTGCGATGCCTTAATTTCATTGGGTAGTGCGGCTGTTGCAAAAGGCTGCGATGCTTTCATAGGATATGATAAGCCGTTTTGGATCGCAAGAAATCACAAATACGAATCGCGTCCTTTGGAGGATCCCGTTGCAAAGCCTATCCTTGAATGTTCCAACCTAATCGTCAAATCGCTCCTCAAAGGAAATACTGTTGGTGAATCCATCAGAAAATCACGCGAAAAGGCAGCTGACAACATTATGAAATTGGTTTTTTCCAAAGAGCTATTAGCCCCTGCCTCTCTGCAAGCGTTGATCGCCAATGACGAAGCACTGGGATTCAAAGGAGACGAATCTGTGAAACTCTGATTTCTATTAGGCAAAAGACAATTACGAAGCAAGAGACACTAGACATTCTCACGTGAAACTTAAATAATCCCACCATTATTCTTCAACATCACCAAAAGATTAAATATAGTATATATTTATACTATAGTATAAGTATATTAAGTGATATCTATGCTCAAAGAACCGCTGCACTACCCGAGGCTTGATACCATACTTCATGTCGAAGCCCTGCTCAAAAAAGCTAAGGAGCCAATTTCAAAGAACGAGATAGACAGGAGGCTACCAAAACAAATAATGCGCTCAACCTTGAACATCATCCTGCAATACCTTGAAAACAGCGGGAAGATACTCATTGCAAAAGAGGGCATCATTTGGATATACCACGATGATATCAGTCAAACACTAAAAGAAAAACTAAGGAAAGGGATTACCATAACATGAAGGAAGTTGAAGTGAAATTCGATGCAGATGTATATAAGGAATACACGAAGCTGCAGGAATTGGTCACGCAGGGAAAGCAATCATGCAATGCCTTCATAATCGCCTCATAAACCTGATAAACCGATCCTCTCCAGACAATACAGCCCCTTTTTTGATCGCATCTATAAAAGCTTTATTGGGCTTGTGCAATTCATTGCGAAATTCCTGCTCAGTGAATGTCAGGTAATGGATCTTTTTTGCCTGCATCTTCTGGATATCATGGAATAACCGCGAAATTACAGCAATATTGCCTTTTTTTGCCACTACGAGCACATCAACATCTCTTGCTTCCTTAGGACTATGCAGCATTGATCCAAATAGTACGAGGAATTCGGCATGGTCCTCTACCTTCTTAAAATCATTGCGCCACCGCTCATACGGCATAGCTTCTTTAGCCAGATATAGGGAGAGTGCCTTTGGGGTCAGCTCGCTTTGCCAGTTGATTTTTGGCATCATCGCGCTTGTCTTCCCTGCGCCAAGGGGGATCAGTTCAATGTATCTCTGTGTCTCAAGCTTCCTAAGCGATTTCCAGGCGCCCACCCTGCTTATATCCATCTGCTGTGCGAGCCCAGTTATTGTCATTTGCTTTGAGACATCCTTAAGCAAGTGCAGGAGTATTTTTTCATCTGTTTCCATTTTGTTAATAGTTATTAACTAATAGTTTATAAATGTTCCTATGCGCTCTTAGCATACAACATTCCACTGGACATCATTGGAAATGGCCAAAACATTTATAAACTAATAGTTACCTAATAGGTAACTATGATTAGCGAGATACCCCCTTATTGTTTGAGAGCCTATGCGTTGTTTTTCTCAAGGCATGGCTCAAGAGAATCTTTTAAGCAGTCTGAATTGGATTGGATCGTAGGGCAAAGCATGAAAAAGAAGATATTCTCAGTGTTGTTAAGATTTGGCTGGATCACTAAGGATTCAAGGGATTCCTATACGTGTGTTGAGCCTCAAACTGTCATTAAAGGATTATTGGAATTCAAGGTCCCTGAAATAATAAAAGAAGCAAAAAAGGTATACTCTTTTACAGGCTTATCAGCAGTAGAAATATGGTCAGATTATTCTTATATACAAAGGGGAATGGAAAAATCCCCCTATTTTATCAAAGTATTAAGGAAAGACTTGAGATATTGGAAAGAATTCTTCAATAAAAAGAATATACCCAATTATGTCAATGAGGGCTCTACCATAGGAGAATATATCATCTTAATTCCAGTTGAAAAGATTGATTGTATCGATAAAGATGGCTTACCGGTTGAGCCTTTAAAGAAAGCCGCAAAAATAGCTAAAGATAATGAGATGTATTCTTATGCTTATACCTACATGAGGAAAAAATATGGATCCGCTACAGCTTAGGGAAGAAGAGATTTTTAGCACTCTCAAAGAAATCTTGGAATATACATTTGTCCTGATCGGCGGGTATTCAGTCAATGCTTACACCTTGCCGAGATTTTCAGTAGACTGCGATATTGTTGTAAAAGATAGAACTGAATTAAACAAAATAGAGAAAGAACTAAAAAAATCAGGATACAAAAAGGAAAAAACAAGCAGCCATAGGTCATATCATGGAAATTTCCTTAGATATGAAAAAGAGATACAAACTAATTTTAGTGTTAGTGTTGATATTCTCTTTGACAAGATCCTGGATGGGCAGACAAATGCAACATTTGATGCAGATTGGGTATTCGAAAACTCCAAAATAAAAGAAGTCAAGGGTAAGACAATACAGGCTAAACTAAAATTAAGAGTAATCAACGCCGATTCATTGATTGTAATGAAGATGATATGCGCTAGAAGCTCAGATATAAGGGATGTTTTCATGCTCATGCCAAAAGCCGAAAATGTAGAGTGGATAAAACAAGAAGTAACGAAGAGGTATAATTTTCAAGATAGGTTTTCTAAGATTAAGGATAAGATCACTTCAAAACAATTTAAAGATGATCTTCAAGGGGTTTATGGCCATATTGATAATTCCTTATTTGAGAAGCATAAGAAATCATTTCTTGACTTGGGAAATTGAAAAATGAAAGGTACACCAATAGGATTCAATTAGTAACGATCGTCTTAAACCCTTCCTGCCTCCCTTAAAACCATATTTCCCTTAACGTCAAGTTCTACCTTGATCATATCTCCTTTCTTTCCCAAACCGCTTCTTCATCAAGGAAGTAGGATACAATTTAGCAAACACCCCTTGCTGCCATTTCAAGAAAGCATCGACACAACTAGAGCATATGTCCACAGAATTAGCAGGATCTATCTTAAGATGATTAAAAGCAAGATTATATCCAGAAATCTCTTTTTTGCATAGGGCGCAGTTCATGATCTTCTTCTAAGAAGCCACATATAAATAATTTCTGGATGCCAGCCAAAAGAAAGAAACCTTCTTACTTCCCAACAACCTCATAATATCTACGCTTTGCCTGCATGCGCTCGCGCAGCAATCCTACTTCAACCAGGCTTGAATAGAGGTCTGGAAACTGCATCCTGCTCTGATGACCCGAGATATGCGGATACTCTCCCCCATACTCTGATTTGATGTATGCGGTCGCTGCCATCGATCCAAAGCCATTGGGAAATGCCTCATGGAGCTTTGATGCGAGCTTTTCAAGGGTTATGCTCTTCTGCCCAAATTCTATCTTCGTTCGCGGCTCAACCATAGAAGGGAGCTAATGCGGCATTATTTTTAAAAATTGTTGTTGGGG
>CAZFPU010000155.1:0-5246 GCA_964521145.1 uncultured Methanosarcinales archaeon
ACATTTCGACCTGATGATGGTGCTGGCCTTTATTGAATTACTAACCAAACTCGGGCATCCCCCTTGTTAGTTCGTTATTGGGCTATAATTATGCTCGACCTGATGCCGCTAACCGTCATTTCCCCCAAAAGCCAGAAATTGCAAAAATCTTTATACAAAAACCTTTTTTGGATAACGTATGAACAGAAAACTTAAAGTAACCTATGATTCAAACATCTGCGTAGGCAATGCAAACTGCGCTGCCATAGACCCGGACCATTTTTCCATGAAACAAAGCAAGGCAGTGCTTGCCGATGCAAAGAAATCCAATGGACTTTCTGTTTTGGAAGAATCATTTAGCAAGTCACATGCAAAGGCAATAATCGAAGCGGCGCATGCATGCCCGGTCAATGCGATAACAGTTGTTGATTTGGATACCAATGAGACTATTATAGGAGATATCATAAAAACGGACCATGCCAGGGAACTAAGCGCGCAATACGATGATTCCAAGGAATTTGTTTTGGATCCTTGCGGATATTTTTTAATCAGAATACATAGAGAAAAAAAATCAATCGAAGTCGCCTTTTGCAATGGGAAAAATAATGTGGTCTTGAAAGTAAACGGAAAGAAGCCAATAGATATCTATCAAACAATCATAAACAAAGAAAGCCTCGATATTAGAAAAGATCACGCGGCGTATTTAGGAAGGGAGTTGCAAAAGGCATACATTGCGCTCAAACATGATCTAGAATACGTACAAGATGACGAATTAGAGTTTTCTTAGTCTACAAACCGATATTTTATCAAATAAAACAAAGCCAAGATCCCATCTCTCCATGTTATCTTCTTGCCTTCATCAAATTTCCTTCCATGAAATGATATAGGGACTTCAATGATCTTGTATCCTTGTTTCAGAATTTTAGCAGTGATCTCTGGCTCAAAATCAAATCGCGCTGCCCTAAGCTTGATATTCTTGATAACATCTCTTTTCATGACCTTATAGCAGGTCTCCATATCGGTTATTTTTGATCCATACAAGACATTGGTTGCCAGTGTCAACATAACATTGCCAAAATAATGCAGCTTGTACATCTTGTCAAAATTGGCGCGTATTGCATGAATTCTTGATCCAAATACCACATCCGTTTTTCCTTCAAGGATTGGCTTGAGAAGCTTTGGATATTCAATGGGATCGTATTCGAGGTCCGCATCTTGGATGAGGATTATGTCACCGCTTGCCTTCTCAAGCCCGCTCTTTATCGCAGCACCCTTCCCTTTGTTTTTTTCGTGATTTAGTATGACAATTTTTCTGTTTTTTAGTTCAGAAAGCGCTTTTTTTGTGTTATCAGTAGAACAATCATTGATTACGATGATCTCCTTTGTAATCCCTGGCAAAGAAACTTCCTCGACCTTATCTATGACTTTCGCAACGGTCTTTTCTTCGTTGTACACAGGGATGATAATTGATAATTTCATTGCCAGAGAAGAAACAAGGTCTTTTTTAAAGATATTGCAAATTACAGGAAGAGAATATCCTATTCTCCATAAGCTTGCAGTATCTTATCAATCAATTTAGTCGTTGCATACCCCTTTACCTCAGGTATCAGTACGATCTTGCCGTTATTTTTCTCAACAGCATCTTTTTCGATTATTTTGTCCATAGTGTAGTCTCCACCCTTGACGTGGACATCTGGCTTTAATTTTTCAAGGAGGGAAACAGGCGTTTTTTCAGAGAACACCATGACATAGTCGACGCATTCAAGCGCCGCCAGGGCCTCCATGCGATCATGCTCATTATTGAGCGGCCGTTTTGGCCCTTTGTTCTCTTTAACCGAAGCATCTGAATTGACTGCCACGATAAGCACATCGCCTAATTTTTTTGCTTGTTGCAAGTAGCGTATGTGGCCAATGTGAAGAATATCAAAAACGCCATTCGTTGTCACGATCCTTTCCCCATTTTTTTTAAGATCCTTGCTCAACTTTTCCAACTCTTCGATGGTTTTTATTTTTCTTATATCTCTTTTTTTGTTGGTTTCTTTTTTTGAAATACCTGGGTTGGAATTCTCAAGAATAAAATTGGTCGCATCAAGAAAATCTTTTGCTATGTATGTTGGCACAATGTTTTTCTTCTTTAGGTCATCCTTGTGTTTTTCGCCATGACCAGATAAGAGATAGATTCCTTTCGCTCCTGCCTTGATTCCCATTTCAGCGTCGTGCGGATGGTCACCAATGACCCACGAATTGGACGCATCGATATTAAATTCATCAATGGACTCCTGCATGAATTTTAGATGCGGCTTTCTGCAATCGCAAAGATGCTCGGGCGTGTGCGGGCAAAAATAGATTTTTTTTATCTCGATATCATGGGTTTTCAATTCCCCAAGAAGGGCATCATTGAAATCATGCATATGCTTTTCCTCATAGATCCCTCTGCCAATGCCCGACTGGTTGGTTATTATGAAAAAATCGTAATCATCCTTTAATTTGGATAGTCCTTCGATCACTCCTGGCAAAATCTGCAGATGCCCGACTTTATGCACATAGCCTTCATCCTCATTTAAAGTGCCATCTCTATCCAAAAAGATCGCTTTACGCATCTTTCATGATCTCCTTAAGTTCGCTTGGGCTTACAGTTGATGTCCCCACTTTCCCAACCGTAATTCCAGCAGCATAATTTGCAATTGTTGCGGCTTCTTCGTAGCTTGCGCCGCTTGCTAGGCATAAGGCGAGGGTTGCAACGACCGTATCTCCTGCTCCAATGATATCATAGACCTCTTTTGCAAATGTGGGGATATGTTTTACTTTGCTGTTCTTTTCAATCAAAGACATGCCTTTCTCTCCTCTTGTAATAAGGACCGTGCAATTAAGGTACTTGACCAGATGCTGCCCCATTCCTTCGATATCCTTATCGCCATTTATCTCAGGAAAGCCACTCATCTTGTGCGCCTCGCTATGATTTGGCGTTATCAAGGTAGTGTTTACATACAGATGCTTATGCTCTGGCTTTGGATCGACGATGATCATCTTATTTTTTTCCTTGCATTCATTGATCAGTGATTCCATCACATTTTGAGTAATGACTCCTTTTGCGTAATCTGAGACCACTATAAGATCCGCTGTCTTGATCTTTTTCCTTAGAACTTCGATGAGCTTTTTCTCTGTTAGATCGCATACGTCTCCAGCTTTTTCATAGTCAAAGCGAAGCAACTGTTGCTTTCTTCCAAAGACTCGCACCTTGAGAATCGTCGTTTTTTCCTTATCAACAACCAATCCATCAGTCTCTACCTTTCTTTGCTCAAGCTGCTTAAGTAGCACTGATTTTGCGCTATCCTCTCCAATGACCCCAACAAGGCATACCTGGCCTCCAAGATCAGCTACATTGACCGCTACATTGGCAGCTCCTCCCGGGACGAACTCTTCCTTGACCACATTAACCACTTGGACGGGAGCTTCAGGACTTATTCGGCTCACTTCCCCCCAGATGTATTCATCGAGCATGACATCTCCTAAAACAACGATTTTCTTTTTCTTGAATAGATCTATGTATTTAGTCAAGCTCATTATACCACTTCATCCTATCTAAAAACTTGAAATAATCAGCAATGCCCTCTTTGAGCGACCATTGTGATTTGAATCGTAGTTTCATCTGTGCCCTTGTTGTATCAGCGTGTGTATTTGCCTGGTATGTCTTGGGATCATAGGGCATGTCAAAATATTCTTGCTCTAATTTTTTCTTCAAAACGGCATTTATTGTTAAAACCAGGTCATTGAAACTAGTGCCAATGCCGCTCCCCACATTGTAGACTCCTGATGGCGCATCCAAACCTTTTATCGTCGCATCCACAACATCTTTTACATAAATATGATCGCGAATTTGCTCTCCGAATTTGAATAATCTGGGTTTCCCCCCCTGCTTCATCTGTTTTCCTAAATGATAAACCATCGAGGCCGCCCGATTCTTGAATTTTTCCCTTGGCCCGAATACGTTGAAATAGCGAAGACCAACGATATGCATTTTTGAATATAACTTTTGCGCCATCTGATCCATCTCCCATTTTGATTTGCCATATACGCTCAGGATCTCTTTTTTCTGATCCTCTTGCATAGGCACTTTCCCATTCCCATACAAGCTCGCGGTCGATGCGTAAATCAGTTTGGCATTGATCTTCTGCGCAAGCTTGATCATTTCCTTGAATCCATTGATGTTTTTTTCATAGGTTTCATTGTCATCAGGATGCCTTGGGTCAGTTATCGCCGCTTCGTGGAAAATCACATCGACCTTGCTAATTTTCATTGGCTTGGAAACATCCCCTTTGATGAATTCTCCTTGGAAACCCTCTAGGTTTTTCAGATTTCCAGTCTGCAGATTATCGATGACAACAACAGAATGTCCTTGTTTCTCAAGTTCCAAAGCAAGATTGGATCCAATGAACCCAGCGCCGCCAGTTACCAAGCATTTCATTTTGAGCGTTTTTGTATTGATCTGTTTCTTTTGATACTAAACAGCTAGGTTATTTAGGCGGCCCCAATGCGGGCCGCATCCAATGCGCGGCAACATTGGCCGCGCCTAAATATACTAGCTTTTGATAAGGTGGTATCGAGCTACTCTGCGTGAAAACTATTTCTTGAACAATTCCTCTTCAACCAATTCACAGATGATATGCAAAATTGCAAGATGCGTCTCCTGGATCTTGGGAGTATTCATGGATGGGACGATTATCTCAATATCAGATAATCCCTTGTGCTTTCCGCCCTCTTTTCCAAGCAGTGCAATGGTCTTGATTCCAATGCTCTTTGCTTCCTCTTCAGCGTTGAGGATATTTTTTGAATTGCCGCTTGTCGACAATAAGATAAGAACATCTCCTTTGTTTCCTAAGGCCTGCAATTTCCTCTGAAACACCGCATCAAAGCCATAATCGTTGCTAATCGCTGTTATGGCAGCAAGATCTGTCGTAAGCGCTATCGCCGGCAATCCTTTTCGTTCCAATTTGTAGCGGCCGGTGAATTCAGCTGCGATATGGGAGGCCTGGGTTGCCGATCCGCCATTGCCAGCAAGCAGTACTTTGTTCCCTCTTCGCAGGCATTCGATGACAAGGTCTGCTGCCTTGCTTATTTCGCTGCTGTGCTTTTCGCTTGTTTTTTTTAGAACATCAGCGCTTTCCAAAAGCATTTTTTTGATTTTTTCTTCCATTGTACTTTATTCTCGGCCTTTTGTTTTTTATATCTATTGGTTTTAGATTTGAATGCATTTTTCCTATTTAGTA
>CAZFPU010000156.1:0-5176 GCA_964521145.1 uncultured Methanosarcinales archaeon
AAAATCATTCAATGATTCCCATCGCAGATCTATCTGCTACGAAAATTGATTGAGGCTCGGGAAAATCCGATTGATTTCTATGTTGAGGCGATAGTCTACCAATAGCAAAAATCAAGACCCTTTCAACTTCAAGATGAGCATCTTCATTGGTGAGGCTAAGACGATGTAAAAAAGCATCAAGTAAATGATCCCTTATTTCATATAAGAATGATCCAAATGATGTTATTGATCGTAATGATTTCATATGTTTAGCTCGTCAACTTAAATTAGATGGGGGAAATTTCGACAGCATATATGATGGAGCTTACTACACTAATTTTGAAGAAAACAAGGAATTTTCAATTACTTTTTTTTATAATCCTAAGGCTGATGAAGTTCATTTCTCAATCTCATTTAGCAAAAAATTTAAAGTAAAAATTAAGCATTTACTGGAAAAATTAGAGAATTTGAAGCAAAACGAAACCATCTGTGAATAAGCTACTTGCTCAAGTATGAACATAAAAATTATTCAAATTCAAAACTCTCCTTATATGAACCCCTAAAATTCCCCCTCTAACCTAGCTAAAACCCTAGAAAATTCCATTTGTAAAGGCGACCACGAAGGGTGCCAAGAAACACAAAAAAATAAGAATTGCTCATCGGCAGCTTTATATAATATATTCCTTCTTCTTGGCCTATGAAATTGGATTATTCCGATGACAAAATCAAGCTGGAAAAGGAATTGAACGCATTGGACAAATTTACCATTGACTTTGTCAATGTATTGGACAAAATAAAAGTAAATTACGTCCTGGTTTCTGGTTATGTTTCAATACTCTTTGGAAGGAGCAGATCCTCAGAGGATATTGACATAATCCTTGGGAAAATCTCCCATGAGCAATTCCAAAAATTATGGAATGCATTAAAGATTGATTTTGAGTGCATAACTACCCGCGATTCAAAAGAGGCATACCATGACTACCTAATAACTGGTCATGCCATACGTTTCTCCAAAAAAGGCGAGTTCATCCCGAACATGGAGATAAAATTCCCAAAGGTAGAGCTTGATGCATGGACATTGAAAGAGAGAAAAGAAGTGGTGCTAAACGAACAAGCCTTGTTTATATCTCCCTTGGAATTGCAGATATCTTTTAAGCTCTTTCTTGGCTCTGAGAAGGATATAGAAGATGCCAAATATCTGTATGAATTGTTCAAGGAGAAATTAAATTCAAACGTACTGCGCCAGTTTAACCAAAAGCTTAAAATAGAAGAAGTATTTGATAAGTATTTACGATGAACATACCAGCTATTGATCTAAGAGAACTCAAAAAGCTCAAAGAGGACAACTTTAAGGAAAGGCTGGACTTTGTTGGCAAATATGCGAATTGGGTAAGGAAAACCAGCAATAAAAAATGGAGTTCTGCGCAAAGAAGCATAATTGATCGCTAAATAAAGCCTAATTATATGCAGAATTCTTTCTTCTAAAAAAGCCCGTCAGCCGTTTACCACAACTCCAAAACTCTCCCAAATATAAACCCCTAAAATTTCCCCTCTAACCTAGCTAAAATCCTACCAAACATCCAAGACCAAACTTTTAAAAAACCAGCTCACCCTAAATCCCACATGCCCCAAAAAATAAACCCAGAAGCACAAGCAGCAAACAATATCTTAAAAAAACAGGCACCGGTAATCCTCGAGTTATTATCAGATTCTGGAAAAAAAGCATACTACCCAAAATTGGGAATTCTTGCGCAAACAGCGCAGGCAAAGGGCACAAAATATAACGCGACCATTGGAGAGGCGTATGAAGATACCAAGGAAGCTATGGTTCTTGATTGCCTATCAAAACAAGCAAGCGTTCCAAAAAATACGTTCCTATATGCTCCAAGCTATGGGATAAAAGAACTCAGAGAACAATGGCTTAGTGAGATCAAAAGAAAAAATCCATCCCTCAAATCAGGCTATACAATGCCTATCATCGCATCTGGATTGACCCATGCACTATCCATTGCGGGAAAGCTCTTTGTTGATTCAAAGGATGACATAATCATCCCTGATCTTTTTTGGAGCAATTATCTGCTTACTTTTGAAAAGGATCATTTCAGCGAATTCAAGGCTTTTGAAGGCAACGCTTTCAATGTGGATGGGCTTGACAAAGTACTTGCAAAAAAAGGATCTAAAAAAGTATTGCTGCTCAATTTTCCAAACAATCCCAGTGGCTACACTCCAACGATCGCAGAAGCAAAACAAATAGCAGGGGTAATAGAAAAAAACGCAAGAAAAGGAAAAAAGATTGTAGTTATCTTAGATGATGCATACTTTGGATTGGTCTATGAAAAAGGAGTCTTTGAGCAGAGCCTCTTTAGCTTTCTTTCGAACACCCATGAAAATGTGATCGCAGTAAAGATAGATGGCATTTCAAAAGAGCTCTTTGCGTGGGGGCTTCGAGTCGCGTTCATAACCTTTGGCAACAAACTGATAAGCAAGGACGTTGCATCGGTGCTTGAAGACAAGACAGCAGCGCTTATGCGAGCCAGCGTTTCGAATGCTCCTCATATCTCCCAATATATGGCGCTCAAAGCGCTGCAGAGTGACTCATTTCTAAAAGAAAGGGCACAAAAAGTTGCGATACTTAAGACAAGGTATGAACTAGTGAAAGAAACACTCTCTACAAACACAAAATACAAGCACTATTTCGAGCAGATCCCTTTCAATTCGGGCTACTTCATGTGCATTCGGCTCAAAAACAACGATGCCGAAACTATCAGAAAGACACTCATTAAAAAATATAGCACTGGTTTGATCTCAGTTGGAAATGAGGTTCTCAGGGTTGCATACTCTTCACTACCCACAAAGGATGTTCCTGCGATCTTTGAGAATATCTATAAGGCTTGCAGGGAATCTTAAGAAACTTCAAATTTTACACATTCTATCGCGGTATCTGTCCTGAGAAAGAGGGGGCAAGGCAGTACACAGTTCCTTCATGTAGACGAACCCTTCGGTCGACCCCTGTGGCTTGTACTGGATTACTATCATTAGGCGATGCCGCAGCGCACTGAGTCAAAAGCGGAGGCATCGCACTAAATGTTGCGCGAAGCGCGGAATGATTTTTAGCTTCCCAAAAAATTAACAATGCTCCACTACGATGCTAAACGCCTTAAATTTAGGCTTTCAGCCTTAAATGATCTACTAATACATCAATACAAAAGCAAGAATAAGGACCAGCAGTGCAAGTAGTAGCATTTGCCGGATCGCAATCAATGATATGGAATCCAATGAATCATCTTCGATTATGATTATCTCTTGGGTTGCGTTTTGGGGCAAGGATAATTGGTTGGCCATTGCCTTGATTTTTTTTGTGCTCAATGATTTTGGTTTTGTTATTGATTGGTTCTGGTCGCTTGTATTGGTTTCTAGGGTATTTGCACCCTTTCTCTCTTCTATTTCGACTTCATAGTCAATATCAAAAGAAAACGATGGGTCTGAATCATCTGACTCTATTGAAACACTAAGATCATACTCATCAATTACCGCATCCTTAGGGATTCTTAGGTCAATTGAGATGCGCTCATCTCGATTCGCATTGATTCGAAAATCACGGGATTCGTCAAGATCGCGGCCATTGAGAATATCCTCTAAGACCACCTCAATATCGCCTTCTATCGATTCATCCTCTAGAAGATTTTCAAGCGTGATTCGAATATCGATTAAGGATCCAGGATTTGCTTCAATGGTCGATCCCTGGTCAAGGTCCCCATCAACAAAAATATCGACATCTCGAAGGCTCGCTGCTTTTTTATTGCAGATCTCATCAAAAGACATCGCAGGCGGCTCTGCTCCACTGCCAAAAGCATAACCTATCACATCGCCCTCTTGTGCGCAATAGTGGCCATTAAATGAATTCTCATCGCGATCCCAGCAGCCCCCTGGACCATTGTGGCCTACCGGCGAATGCAGCCACTTTCCATTTTCAAGGATGTTAAAATTCCAGAAGCTCCCAAAATAGGCGCAGAAATTATCCTTGATATCGGTTCCTTCCCCATCGATCTTGCAGATAAGCTGGCCAAAATCACTTTCAGGGGACCAAAGCAGATCAAAACTTGATTTATCTAAAACTTCCTTGCCATCATCGCCTTCATCAACTTCCACGCACTGGGTTTCGACGCTTTTATCTGGAAATTCCACAATGATGCCTATTTGCGCTGCAAGCGATAACGGTATCAATACAAGCATAAGCAGAATGCTAAGCAATAGTTTCACGTTCATTAGAGAAATGCACTCCTTTGGAATTTTTAAGGATATGTTGGATGGAAAGTATATTGTGCAGTGATAGTACGATTTTTAGGCTTTTGGAGAAATGATGGTTGGCATCCCAAGATCGAGCTTTGTGGATTTTACAAATCAGATGACAAGTGGGTTGTCCCGCCTGGGGAACGTCGGTTATCAATATCACGTTGACAAGCGAGAAGATGCCAACCCGAGCGCGAGCGAGAATTTCCCCAAAAGCCTCTGCAAGCAATATTTTTATAAACCCCCGTGGCATCAAAATAACCATGAAGAAGAACCTCGTCGTGATTTTGGCAAGCTATCCTGAGCCTGGAAAGGTAAAAACAGCTCTTGGAAAGCAGATCGGCAAGGAGCAGGCAGCTGCCCTCTATAAGGCGATGCTTCTTGACTGCGTTCAAAATTGCCAATCAAAAGAGCATGAGCTTGCGCTTTGCTTTGAGCCAAAAAGCAAGCAAAAAGAATTTCTTAAGCTCGTAAAGATAAAAAAGTCGTATCCTCAAGCGGGCGGGCCGCTAGGAGATAAGCTGCAGGATTGCTTTGAGCACTTTTTCAAGGAATTCGCAAACATTCTGGTCATTAGGGCTGATTTTCCAAGCATCAGCGCAAGCATGCTCAGAAAAGCTTACGCGAGCCTAAGAAGCAAGGATGTTGTTTTGGGAAAAGCAGAGGATGGCAGCTTCTATCTGGTCGGGCTAAAAGAGCCGCATGCACTATTTGATGATATCGAATGGCAATCAAACGCGTTGCTTACTCAGCTGATAAAAAACGCCGATAGAAATCATCTATCCTACGCGCTCATGCCAGCAATTCTAGGGATCAATTCTCAAAAAGAGCTGCAGCAATTTAGAAGAAAGGTCATGAAGGATGAATGTCCGCTTACGTATTCTGTCTTGCAGAAGATAAAGATAAA
>CAZFPU010000157.1:0-5123 GCA_964521145.1 uncultured Methanosarcinales archaeon
TTGGAATTCCAGTTACTCTCTTGTGATTTTGACTTGAATGGTTACAACGGATGGATTCCGTTGAGAGACGCGAGCGAACGTGAGCGTTCGCAACGCCAAAAACCCTGTTTTTTAGCGGGACAAAAACCAATGGACTCTTCGCATTTATTGACCAAAAAACAAAAAAAGCGGAAAACATTTTCATGGAAGCTGCAGAAGGGGCTACGATTTTTTCTTCCCTTCTTTCCAATAAATATAGCCAAACGCAAGCAATGCGCCTATGAAATTGGCAATAAGGTCAAGCGCGGTGTTTTCATAGCCGCCAACACCACTTTCTGGCACTACAACTGATACGATGAATTCTACGATCTCATTCAAAGCCCCCGCGCCAAGGCCTGCCATCACAACTACAATGCCTAGTGCAACCCATCCATGATTTTTTTTTAGCTGCGCTTTTAGGATGGAATACATGACCAAGGTAGCGACGAAAAAACCCACGGCGTGGATAACCTGATCATATTTGAGCACATCGTAAGGAGCCCCGATAAGAGGAATGATCATTAATTCATAGAATCTCGTGCCATTGAGCGTAAGCCCGCCGCCTGCCATGTGCAAGAATCCCCACAGCGAGAGGCCCCAGAGCACCCCCTTGGGATAATCCACTTTTTTGTTGGTGAGCAAAATCAGGGCGAAAAAGAACAGGATGACAAGCACATAGAGGATAAATTCATAGTTTCTTTTGAGGGTAAAGAGGATACCGAAGAAAACGATGATTATTAGGTTGATGATAAGAATCGATCGTTGCTCTTTTTTGATCAGCATGTCTGTTTTTTGAATGGATAGGTTTTAATATTTATGGATGATTTATGTCTTTGATGCTTAGGTTGGGTACTGTTTCAATTTTTGTTAAGAAAATTGGGAAACCATTGGGCAAGTTACGCATTTGCCGCCTGGTGATCCATTGACTTTTTAGCCATTGAAACAACGTATTGATATAATAACCCAAATCGACAAACAAAAAAAATGAAAGGAACTGCAAACACTCCTCCCAAACTGACTATGATCTTTGAGCAAATCCCCCTCGGACCGATGCAGAATTTTTCTTATTTGATAGGTTGCTCGAAAACAAGAGAATGCGCAATAGTAGACCCAGCCTGGGATTCGAAAATATTGGAAGACGCTGCAAAAAAGCACAAACTAACGATCAAAAAAATCCTAGTAACTCATACTGATTATGATCATATCAATGCAGTCGAGCAGTTATTCAAGGACACGAAAGCGCCGGTATACGTGCATACTTTAGGAGTCAATGACATCAAGGCAAGAAACGTCTCAGATGTGATTGCAATCGATGAAGGAAGTGAGATCAAGGTTGGCACCATCCCGATCAGCGTAATCTACACCCCTGGGCATAAACCAACCAATGTGTGTTTTATTCTCGATAAGAAAATAATTACGGGGGATACTCTCTTTGTTGAAGGCTGTGGGAGGGTCGATATGCCTGGCGGTAATATCAAGAAACAGTGGGATTCCTTGCAGAGATTAAAGAAAATGGATGATGATATGGGGGTGTATCCGGGACATGATTATGGATCGCTGCCGCATTCGACTATTGGGTATGAAAAGAAGCATAATCCCTATCTTTTATCTGGGAGTTTTGAGGAGTTTTTAGGGAGGAGGTAATTCCTTAATACAAAAAGTTTATATTTGCCTGTATATATCCTATCTTTATAAAATGGATGACAAAGAATTTGATGCAATAAAGAAATTATTCGAGAAGAAAAATACGCTTCTTGACACTACTTCGCACGCCCATGCAGAAGCACACGCTAAGGCAGTACGCGAAAATCTCATGGATGGAGAGGAAGTGAATTACAGCAAACTAAAGGATACCGATAAACAACTCGCATTTGTTAAAACCATGTCAGACCATTATCTCTCAATAGCAAGAAAGAATCTAGGGGTAACGGAAACAAAAGGAGAATTGGAAGACAACATGCTTCTTCAGGCCTACTTTGGTATAACGCAAGGAACTTTGCGCAGCTTAATAAATCAGCACAGGCACAATTACAACACTGAAAAACATGCAGAAACACTCGTATCATTGCGCAAAGGACAAGACGAGCGACTATCTGACGTGATATATGGCAAAATTGGCGAAAAGCAGATTCCTGGTGTGGTAGCCTACACTAAATCAGGTGACCTAGTCGATCAAAATAAGATGCAGTTGAGTGACGCACGAGGCTTGCTAGATATGTACTTAAGAAACGGAGTTATCCCTGCCGGAGCAGTTGAAGGAACGCAATATGCTAAAAAAAAGGATGCGGGTCATGGCGCCCACCCCTCTTAACTTCTAGGAGTCTCTCTTTTTAAACCCTTATTCTTTATAAATAAAAACCGAAAGCTTTATAAACAGATTTTACCATTATAAAGTAGTAAATATAAAGGCACGACCATGGACAAACCACAATGGCATTCGACGGGATGGGATAAGGACCATGCTATACCTACTCAGCACTATAAGCAAATTGGCTATGCTGCGCCTGAAATCAAGCTTCCTTCCAGTATTGGGGAGTATGGCGATAGGGGGAATATTCCGTTATGGAGAATAAGCAGTGGATTTGTAAATAATGTCAATCAGAATACCTGGCCAGAACTTATGAAGTTCGATCAGGATTATTACAAGGTCAATATAGATGGAAAGCCGCATTATCTGTTCGTTACTGCATACAATCGATGGGCATTAGATGCAGAAAACGTTCGCAAGCATGGCCCCTTCCACCATGGACCAGATGATGATAAGATTGATGACTGGATAGGAGCTTGCAATAGACCAAAATTCGCCTTTGGTGCAAAGGATTATGACATTTCTAGAAATGATGAATTCAAAGCATTCTACATGGCTGGGCGTGAGCGAAAAGTTGATGATCGGCTTCAAAAGTATGTGACTGATATAGAAATCGATGGACCATATCAGAAGATAGGCGAAATGCTCAGCCGAACTTATAATGGGAGAAGCAGTGATCGCTCATTTAGAGAAAGTGATTTGGGACAGCTAGCCGCTGAGGAATTTAATACACCATCCTACTCTGAATTTGGCGTTACTGCGAATAAAGGGACCGTCGCAAGCACGCTTAGAGCAAAAAATGGCTACTCAAAGCTGATGGTAGGCTTAGATGCATCAAGACTTCGAGAAAATTTAGCAGATTACTTTGGTTCCGATCTAGAACGGGCAATTGAAGGCATTGCCATATTTGAGGAATATATCCACGCTAGAAGGCCCACGACATTTAGTTCTGTGGACGCAATGGTTCAAGAAGAGCGTTTCGCGAAAGGCAAAAAGATTGAATACTTTACTGCCATGCGTGATAGGGCTGGAATATCCTCCTCTGAGAGAAGCTTCTGGAACAAAATGGCGAGGTATGCACAGCTCGAACTCGATAATGTCGAAGAGTACCGTGAAATATACTCAAAGAGAAAAACAATTTCAAAACAAAACCTGAACCATTCTTATGAATCAAATAAAGACGCTCAGGATGGAAATGATACTCATGGGGAAAATTTAGAAGAGATTGTCGATACTGAAAACTCAAAAGGATCTTCCAAACAAGGAAGCTCAAAAAAATATTCCTCCCGAGGAAAAGAAGTGCGAACTGAACATTATGACTCAGAGAGAGCAGAAGAGAGCGAGACAAGAGATACATCGGATGCGCAAAGTGTCCAAGATAATTCAGAGGCTCAAGAAACCCAAAACGAAGTTCCCCAAGAACAAACCCAAGAAAGTCAATGATTTCTTAGTGAATGCACACCTTGAAACAATAGTATCTTAGCAACAACGCTCCATATGATCAAGCCAATAAGCGATATCAACGCTACATACGCATGGCTTTCTACAAATAAGATCATCGGAGCAATGAGAATCCCATATCCGATAAGCACAATAAGGTAGATCATTGCAATAATTGGCCACTTGTTGATACCAAGATATGCTGTTTCTTTCAGTATTTTTTTCAAAGAGTTAGTTCCAATCAATGGTACCATCAATTGGAAGAAGAACAGGAGTATTAGCGATACGATCAGGATCACTATCGAGATCATTATTGGCTGAACGCTATATTGCGCAGCAAACAGGGTCATGGCGCTAAACCAAAAGGCTCCAAGAGATAAAAAAACAATCAGGGCCACAAAGAAATACACAGAAAAAAAACGAAGAACTGCAGACATTCTCATTTTTTCCTTGTTGAATATCTTATTGAGAAACACAAACTGCATGCCGTACGCGACAAAATAAATGATAAATAGCAATCCAAGCATCTTTAGAAAACCTTTCTGTATTGCTTTAACCTGCGAATCGACCTGTGCAGGATCTATGTTGATTGGCATCTGCTGCGCGAGTAGCTGCAATGAAAATGTGTCCATATTGACATTCAATGAATTGGCGTAGGCAAGGATGTTGTTGGTCTCTTCGATGAGTGGTGGCATGAAGATTGCGAGGATGACTGTTGAGGACAATAAGAATAACAGCTGGATGATAACAATAACGCTTATTGTTCCAATATGAGATGAGATTACACTGCTACATTCTTTTAAAATTCTGATAAACGCTGCCATACTATGTTGGAGGAAGCCTGCAGCAGCTTAGGGACCGTGTACAGCCTATCAAGGGACTGTCTATAGGATTAGTGGCGCAGGATGCTGAGCACTCTCCGCTGTCTCCATCACTTCCACATCGTATGATGAATGGGATTAGCTTGGTTTGCTGGTTGTTTTTCGTATCTGTGGCGACGACTTTAAAATTATAATTGCCACCAATCGTATCCAAATCTCCGGGAGAAACAGTTATTCCAAAGCTGCAGCTAAGCTGAGTCTCTCCAGTTTTTTGACACTCAGGGTACCAAGAAGACCAGTCTTTTTCTGTTCCATCCACTACACCGTAATATTTTATTTCTTTAATTTTGTCTGGATCAGAAACCGTTATACTCAATTCGATTCGCTTGTTGGAGGGATTAGATGAAAATTGATCCAATGTCATGGTGCTGCTTTTAGGCACAACCTCTATTGTTGGACCCAATGAATTCGAAGACGTAGCTTCTTTAACAATCCTGATATTTATCTGCATTTGCTGCACTTGACCTTGGTATTTG
>CAZFPU010000158.1:0-5114 GCA_964521145.1 uncultured Methanosarcinales archaeon
AGGAACTGGACTCGTGCACATGGCTCCTGGCTGCGGTCCCGAGGATTATGAAGTAGGACATCGAAATAATATCCCTGCTTGGAATGAAGTGCAAGAGGATGGGAACTATAGCGATTCAATGGGCATGTTCTCCAAACGGCATGCGGTTCATGATAACAAATCTTTTGCAGATGATCTTGAGAAAAAAGGAGCTATCGTTGGAAAGCAGCAATATACGCACTCCTATCCGCATGGCCAGAGAAGCCACAAGCCCGTAATCTTTAGGACGACCAAGCAATGGTTCTTCAAAGTCGAGGACATAAAAGACGAGATGATAGCAGAAAACGACGAGCGACAGTGGGTTCCTGAAGCTGGCTATAACGCGTTCAATGCATGGCTTGAAAATCTAAGGGATAACTCGATCTCAAAGCAACGATATTGGGGAACGCCGCTTCCGATCTGGAGAAATGTAGAGAATCCTTATGATTATGTTGTTGTTGGCTCCATTGCAGAATTAGAAAGACTATCAGGCCAAAAAGTCACTGAGCCGCATATCCCCTGGATTGATGATATTCTCATAAAGAAAGGCAATAAGACCTACAAGCGAGTGCCTGATGTATTGGATGTTTGGGTAGATGCTGGTTGCGCAAGCTGGAATTCATTAGGATATCCGCATCACATCGATGAGAAGGCTTTCAAGAAACAATTTCCTATGGATTTTATTTTGGAAGGCAAATATCAGATCAGGGGTTGGTTCAATCTGTTGCATGTCGCAAGCAAACTAGCACTCAATATCAATTCTTTCAAAGCATGCTATATGCATGGATTCATTAACGATGCGCTGGGAAGAAAGATGTCGAAGTCTCTTGGTAATTATATCCTGCCCGAAGAAGTAGTAAGCCAATACGGCGCCGATACACTAAGGTATTACATGATCGGAGGCACTGGTGCCGGGCTTGATCTGAATTATAATTTCGATGACATGAAAGTGAAATATCGAAATCTCATGGTCTTATGGAATGTCCATAACTATGTCATCGATCTATACAAACAAGCTGGTATAAATCCTGAAAGGATAGAATTTGAGGAAAGTGAGTTAGAAGCAGAAGAGCTCTATATCCTATCAAAACTGCATTCTGCGATTCGCAGCATGACCTTGATCTATGAAGAATACCACCTCAATGAAGCTCCCGCTATTGTTGAGGACTTATTTTTGTCATTGAGCCGGGTATATATCCAATTGACTCGGGAAAAATCAAATGATGAGAACAAAAGGCATATCGTCTTGCATACTATTTACACTGTTTTAATGGATTCTCTTAAGATGTTAACACCGATAGCTCCTTTTATTGCAGAGCAGATATATCAAAATCTGAAAAAAGAGTTTGGGCTAAAGTTTGAAAGTATCCACTTGCATGACTGGCCGCAATTCGATGAGAGAAAGATAGATCTTGAACTGGAGCATCAGATGGACATCGTAAGCGAGGTCACGCAAGCTATACTCTCGGTTCGGGAAAAAATAAATTACGGCCAAAGATGGCCTTTGTCGCAGGCAATCATCACTACAACTGATAGGGTAACTGCCCATGCAGTCGAGTCACTGCGTGCTGTCATCAACAAACAGACCAATGTGAAGCAGATCGACGTGCAGCATGACCTGCCCGATGTGACGGTCACCGTAAAAGTCGATTATGGGAAGCTAGGACCAGCTTTTGGGCAGAATACTCCCAAAGTTATAGCCAAACTAAATCAGGAAAGCCCAGAAACGGTTTTGAAGCACATCCAAAAAGATGGAAAATTTCCCCTAACTATCGATGGAAACACATTCAACGTGGTAAAAGAGCATTTGATAATCAATAGAAAAGTCCCAGAGCCTTATGTCGAGGCAATCTTTAGCACAGGTCAGGTCTATGTCAATAAAAAAATAGACCATGAGCTTGAGATGGAAGGCTTTGCTCGGGAACTAATGCGACGAGTGCAGGCTCTGAGAAAGAAAGCAGGATTGCAAAAACAGGATTCAATAACCTTATTTGTAAAAACAGATACAGAAATGCAAAAATCATTGCAGAAATTCAATGACCAGATACAGGAGAAAGTGGGGGCAAAACACATTACTATCTCTGAGAAAGACCCTGCGAATCAACACTCTCACACTTCTATTGAGAAAGTGAAGGATAGGGAGTTTAGCCTGTATTTGGATAAGGTTTAGAATTTCTGCTTCACTTTACAAATTCCACGTTCTTAAGATCCTTAAAATGCTTTTCTCCGGATACAAATAGGATACCCAAATGCATCGCGCAGATATATCCCAAACAATCAACATAGGAAATTAGGTTTTTTTGTTTTCTCTGGGCAAGTCGAAATTCCATCGCCTCTTTGATAATAGTATCGCTTATCGGAATGCAGGCTGGCCGAAATACCTGGTAATATTTTTCAGCGCTTTCTTTATTGGCAATTCGTAAAAGCGCATAATAAAGCTCCATTAGGTTGAGAATAGTAGTTGCGTATTGGACATCTTGATATTTTTTATAGGAAGGGTTGCCTTTGATTATTTCAATAAGAGCGTAGGTATCAAGAAAGTACATTACTCTTCGCCCTTGCGTATCTTGTCAAGGATCTGCTGCGTTGGTTGTTTTATCCTAAGCGTCCCAAACACAGATGAGATAGGCGCTGCCTTTTCAGGAAGGTATATTGTCATTTCCTGATTTGGCTTTATCTTTGCCTTTCGGATTATCTCTTTGGGAAATGCAATCCCTATCGAATTGCCCCATCTGCGTGCTATTGCTTTTGTTTCAATCATGTTAAATTATACAATGTATAACTAATATAAATATTTTTCTACTCTTACGGCACCGTTCAAAATGTAGATTGGCGGGCTTACGGTCGAGCATGTTAAGACCCAATAACGAACTGACAAGGGGGAAGCCTCATCCGGGATCAAAAAATTTAGGAATAACAAAAATCATTCCGCCCCAGACATCGCCTACTGATAGTGGCTAGGTGACTGAGCAAAGCGAGGTCGCCTAAAGTGCCAGCTTATTTCTAAGCTGCGCAGATTCGAGCGATAGCGAGATTTTGAACGCTGCATACTCTTACCCAAGAAGGAAAATACCTGCCAATTTTTTCTAAGAATATTACAAATCAAAAAAACATCCCTAAACCAATTCATCTCTGATTCAAAACCCTTCCTAATTCCTCAATCTTCTGCGCATACAAGACAAAATCCCCATTTTGCAATGCCTGTTGCGCTTCATCATATAATTTTGAAGCTTGATCAAATCGCTCATCTACATTTCCTTGCGGTTGTGCAGTCGCATTCTGCTGCTGACCTGGAGCCGGAGCTTGCCTTGTTCCTCTAAAAATTACCTGCAATGCTTCCTCAAAGGTCTCTTCCATTGTTAACTTATCTTGATACGCAACAACCACTCGCTTTAATTGCGGCAGTGCTCCTTGTGCCGATGATTTTAGATAGATTGGTTCGATGTATATGAAACTCTGCTCAATTGGGATCACGAGCAAATTGCCTCTGATCACTTCAGAGCCTTGCTGGTTCCACAAGGTAAGCTGCTGTGAGATCTCAGTATCCTGATTTATTCTTGCTTCGATCTGCATAGGCCCATAGACCAATTCCTGCTTGCTCAATTCAAAGACTTCCAACGTCCCATATTGTTCTGGATCGGAATAGGCGGTGAACCACGCGATCATATTATCCTTGCCGCGCGGAATATAAGGTGTTATCAGATAAAATCCTTCTTCCTTATCACCAGGCAATTTCATGATGACAAAATACGGGCGCATCTCGACTTCGCTGCTATCATATATCTCTTTTGAGGTTCTCCATGAGTCTTCCTTGTTGTAGAATACCTGCACATCTTTCATGTGATACGTTCCATAGATGGTCGATTGGATGCGCATCATATCCTCAGGATATCTGATATGCTCTTTGAGCGAGCCTGGCATCTCATTCATGCTCTTGAATAATCCGGGGAATATTTTTGCGTAATTTTGAATTATTGGGTCCTTATCATCAACGATGTAGAAACTGATTGTGCCATCATAAGCATCCACCACGACCTTTACTGCATTTCTAATGTAATTGATACCAGACACGGATTCTGAATAGGGAAATGATCTTGAAGTGGTATAGGCATCCATCATCCAGAATAGCTTGCCTTCGCTTATCACGATATAGGGATCAGAATCATACTGCAAGAATGGCGCGATTATAGAAGCTCGCTCTTTCACGTTTCTATTAAGCAGGATCTTGCTCTCCTTAGTGATCGCTCCCGAAACAAAGAGATTGAGAGAGCTGAACTTGATACCGTATATGGCTCTCCTAAGCATCGATGACAATGGCACTCCATCTTTTCCGCCGTAGGTTGCGAAGACGTTCTCATTACCCAACGGATAATCGAACTCTTTGCTCTTGGTGTTGATCACAACATACTCATGGGCCTCTTCGCCAAAATAAATCCCTGGTTGCGTGATCGCTAGATTCTCATGCACGCTTTTTGGAGGGATGTCCTGCACAAAGAGCTCAGGAAGGCCTTCAGGACTTACTCTATTTACCGGCGAGACAACGGCCCCATAGCCGTGGGTGAAAACAAAATGCTTGTTGATCCAGGTCTTTGCCTTATCATCGAGCTGGTTTTGATCGAGTTCCCGAGGAGATACCATAAGCTGCCTAAGCTTGCCATCAATTGTATACCTATCCACATCGACATCGACAAAATCATAATAGGTCCTAAATAATTGGAGCTGGCGATTGGTTGGAAGCAGGGGTCTCCAATCCCACAGGCGTACATTCTCAATAGTGACTTCATTATTCGAGAGATCCTGCGCACTCAGATTATAGCTTACCGGGAAATCACGGACTTTTACATCTGCAAGATCATATGCATACAGGGTATGCTGGATATTTCTTTCAAGATACTCCTTTTCAAGGTTGAATTCATTGGGCTCGACATACACTTTTTGAACCATGCTTGAGATGAATATGCCTCCAAAGAGGAGTATTGCGATGGCTGCAAGACCATACACGACGAGCTTGAAATTCTTCGTGTATGCATGTAAAAAGCAGAAGAGGGAAACGATGATGGTTGTGATAAAGAGCAGAAGATACAAAGGCAAGGTAA
>CAZFPU010000159.1:0-5090 GCA_964521145.1 uncultured Methanosarcinales archaeon
GCATGGTCATGCTCCAAATGCAGCAAGCTATTTAAATCAAAAAGCATTCTCTAGTATAATGGAAGCGGTTATTTTCATCCAGGCTTGTTGTTGTTAGATTTCTCTGTTTTATTTTGCTTAAAAAAATTTAGTGATTGCCTGATAACTATATCAAAATCATGAGCAAAGACCATGTTCGAAGATCTTAAAGCGATCTATCGCAATGACCCAGCTGCACGAGGGCTTGAGCCTATTTTGTACCCGGGGCTGCATGCCATTGCAGCGCATAGATACATTTCGCACCCCCTCTATCGATCGCATTTGAGATTCCTAGCCCGTTTGGTTTCCCAGGTAACCAGATTTTTTACTGGAATTGAGATCCACCCTGGCGCTAAGATCAAAAGAGGACTATTCATCGATCATGGCATCGGTGTTGTGATTGGAGAGACTGCAAAGATTGGCAGGAATTGTGTACTATTTCATAATGTGACTTTGGGAGGGACTGGAAAGCACAGAGGCAAAAGGCACCCCACTATTGGAGACAACGTAATGATCGGAACCCAGGCAACGCTGTTAGGACCAATAACTATCGGAAACAACGCAAAAATAGGAGCAGAGACAGTCATCATCAATAAGGATGTTCCAGCGAACGCAACGGTTGTTGGTGCGCCCGGAAGAATTGTTCTGCTTAATGGGGAAAAAGTCTCAATAAAATTGCAAAATACAATGCAAACCTTAAAAAAGAATTATTAACAATGAGGCATCATGGCATTGGAATTATTCAACACGCTAACGCGAACCCAGGAAACGATACGGCCGCTTCAAGACAACCACATCCGCTTCTATAGCTGCGGCCCCACTGTCTATAATTTCGCCCACATCGGCAATTTCAGGGCATACATTTGCATCGATGTCCTGAAGAGATATCTAAAGTACAAAGGATTCAAAGTCACCCATGTCATGAACCTAACAGACGTCGATGATAAAACTATCAAAGGATCGCAGCAGGAAAAGATTTCCCTAAAAGAGTTCACAACACGCTATGAAAAGGCGTTCTTTGAGGATCTGGAGACACTCAATATAGACAAAGCCGATCATTTTCCAAGAGCAACCGACACAATCCCTGAAATGGTTGTCATCGTTGAAAAATTGATGGAAAAGGGGATTGCCTACAAGACAGAGGATGGCATCTATTATGACATCGCAAAATTCGAGGAGTATGGAAAATTATCGCACGCAAAACTCGAAAAGCTCGAAGAAGGAAAACGTGTCAAAAAAGATGAGTATGACAAGGAGCACGTGCAGGATTTCGCCCTCTGGAAATTCTGGGATAAAGATGATGGTGATGTGTTTTGGGATGTTTCGATTGGCAAGGGAAGGCCCGGCTGGCATCTTGAATGCTCTGCTATGAGCATGAAATTACTAGGAGAGAGTTTTGATATCCATGCGGGAGGAATTGATCTAGTATTTCCACATCATGAGAATGAGATTGCGCAATCAGAAGGATGCACGGGAAAAGAATTCGCAAAATACTGGTTCCACAACGAGCACCTTTTGGTAAATGGAAAGAAGATGTCAAAATCATTAGGCAATTTCTTTACACTAAGAGATATGCTGCAAAAAGGCCATGATCCAAAGGCCATTCGATATCTTCTATTATCTGCGCATTATAGGCAGCAGCTCAATTTCACCCAAGAGGGGATTGCGGGGGCAAAGAATGCCATTGAGCGGCTGCATGATACCTTATTAAAATTAAAAAACATCAAAAATGAAGGCGATGAAAACACTGGAATAAAAAAAATGATTGAAGATGCCAAAAAGGAATTTGAGAAAGAGATGGATGATGATCTTAATATTTCTAAAGGGCTTGGAGTGATATTTGATTTTACAACCAAGGTCAACACACTCATAATGGAAAACGCGCTAAGCAAGGCCGATGCATCTCATTTGCTTTCTGCATTCATGGATTTTGATAGGATACTGGGAGTTTTGGAGACCTCTGAAGAGATTCCTGAGGAGATAAAGCAGTTGGTTGCAGCGCGTGAAGATGCCAGAAAGCATAAGGATTTCAAGAAATCAGATATGCTGCGCGCTGAGATAAAGGCAAAAGGGTACCTTGTTGAGGATTCTAAAAGCGGGATAATTGTAAAGAAGGGTTAGTGATGTCAAGAACCACCGGTGAAACATTGATAGCATGATACGTTGACTTCACTGCGAGTGGTCTTGAGCACACTCGGAATTCCACTCGATGTTTACTCACGCTAAACCACCATTCATAGAAATGGTGGAATTCCGATGTTTCAAAATTGGTTATCAGTTCTAAGCTGAAAATCCTGCAGGTCTTTTATTGTTTTTCCAAAAGATATCCATTCTTTTGTAAATAGGTCATAAAGAACACCGGCAGGCTTGACAAGGTATAGTCCAAACTCAACTTTGCCTGCACGCCCCTCTTTCCTATCCTCCCATGGCTCTACAATTCCAAATGACGCTTGTTTGGCAATCGTGTCTCTGAATTCGCGCTCGAGATAGGTCGGTACCCTACCAAGATTCAAATGGATATAGATGTCCAGATCAGATGAATCGGTAAAGGTCTGGGCTGTTTGGGATCCTGTTGCGTAGGCTCCACCTAGTGCATCGAATGCTCTTATTTCTTTAAAAGCCAGAGGTGTCTGAGTTGCAATTTGCTCGAGTACAGATGTTTGAGTGCCATCCTCATTGAAGTAGCGTGGATGCAGCCTATTAGGGGCTGGAACTATCGTTCGAACAAAGAGCGAATCCACACTTTGGCGGTATTCTTCAACACTCAAAAAATAAGGCTTATGGGTTTTCATGGCTGATTATAGAAACTGAGGGGCCGATAGAGAGTCACATCTGGGTCCTTAAGCATATCGCTCACCGACATGTTCCTGTTGATTCTAAAGATTGCCTGCGCAAGCATTGGAGCTATGCTTATCTTTTCTAGGAATGGATAATTGAGATTATTTGGAACGGTATCACTGACCACGATCTTGTCGATGATCCCATCGCTATAGAGTTTTTCCATACGCTCCATTGCCTTGCCGGTGAATATGCCATGCGTTGCATAGAGCCGCACACTCGCCGCACCCTTCTCCTTGAGTTTACGGGCAACGCTATCAGAGGTACCAAGGCTATCGTACATATCATCAACGACTAAAGCGTTTAAACCGCGAACCCTACCCATGAGGAAAACATCGTCTATTTCACCAGGCGATGCCTTCTGCTTATCTCCAATAGCTGCTCTAGACCCTAGATATTTTGAGACCCTTCTTGCACGCACCGCTCCACCAACATCTGGCGAAATGATTGCTAGGTTTTTCAAGTTGTCATAGTTATTCCTCGCATAATCTACGATTATAGGAAACACCGATAAGTTATCGTGATAGTGGTCATCAGGGAATGCATTGAGCCCGATTGGCGAGTGCAGATCCGTCATTATTATGTTATTTTTACCTACGTAGGAGAGCTTTTGGGCGAACCACTTAAGCGAGGTAGTATTCCTTTTTTCAGGGTCTGGCCTATCAGCGCGCGAATAGGGGAATAGAGGAAGAATCGCAGTCAGGTTTCCTGGCCTTCCGTTATGACGCAATGTATAGAGCGCAAGCTCAACTTCAGTGATATTGTCGTTGATAGAACGTGATTTTTCTGTCGGATCATCGCAGCACTGTATCACGAATACATCCTTTCCACGAATATTGTCCTTGACCTCATAGCGCAGCTCCCCGTTGGCAAATGACTCAAGCGAACCATCCCATAATTCAAAAGCACCATCATTGGTACGCTTGCCTTCTTTGGTTGGCTCAAGTTCATGGGCTTTGTAAATAAGCGTAAGCTCATGCGCAACCTTTTCAGCAAGTCCCTTGCCTGATCTCCCCGAAAATAGCGCCAACTCTCCTCGTGGAGCATGTACTGGGTTTTTAACATCCATATCGCCTCGAAAGAAAAATTCCCTTATAAATGTTTCTATTATCAAATAGTAAAAATTCTGCAATTTCAGAATCTCAGCTACTTTTATATATCCTCAAGCATATCCTTAGGCATGGACCTCAACCCCAAAGAAGAGAAGCTCAAGGAGGACATCCAGCGAATTCTAAAAGATCTAGAGGTCCTTCAAAAAGATCGAACCGAGGCAGGAGAGATCAGAGAAGACATAAGTCAGGACGTGGATAAGATAATAGAACATGTCCAGGGCATCGTAAAGGAGGTCTCAGAGACTGGAGATGATGTTGAGGATATCAAGGAAGATGTCGAAGAGATCAAAAAAGAGATCGATGAGACCGGCGATGATGTCGAAGAGATCAAAGAGGATGTTGAGGATATCAAAAAGGAGATTGATGAGACTGGAGAAGATGTTGAGGATATCAAGGAAGATATTGAAGTTATCAGAAAAGATCTAAGCGAGCTAAAAGAAGAGGCAAAAAAACCAGGCATCATGTCACGGGTTGCCCATAAGGTGATCCCTGATCAGTTCGCGGTCAAGGACGTCGCGCAGCAGATCGTGGGAGCCGTGATCTTGTCAGCCCCATTCGTAGTCACTGGAGAGGTCTGGGAGCTTGCAAACAAATTAAGTGAAGGCCATCTCATTGCGATCATACTTATCACCCTTACATTCGATATTCTATTGTACTATTTCGCGAAATTCAAGGATTTTGAGGAAAAAAGATTGGGTTCGATGGCTCTTCGGGTTTTATCGCTTCTTACCGTGACGTATGCAACGAGCGCGATCGTCCTTACTACTTTTGGAATCATTGGAGGAGTCATTACCGATCCAGTCTGGGCTGCAAAACTTATTGTGATGGTAGGGCTATTCGCAAATATCGGAGCTGGCACTGCTGATTTGATTAAATAGAAGTTTAGAAAAGTTGTTTTAATTTTATGTGTCGGAATACCACCATCTCTGTGAGTGGTGGCTTACCGTGAGTAAACATCGAGCGGTATTCCGAGCATGCTCAAAAACCACTCGCTTGTGGAACCACCGTATCATGCCACTGGTGTTTCACCGGTGGTTTTTGACAGAAAAAAAGAGTTACCTAAGGTGTCAGCCTGTCCCGCAATTCGCAAAACTTAAATACTAGTTTACCGACGATAAAAGT
>CAZFPU010000160.1:0-5078 GCA_964521145.1 uncultured Methanosarcinales archaeon
TGAACAATCTGCCCAATTTTAAAAGGGAAAAGAAGCTTCCAGTAATTCTTTCAAAAGAAGAAATTGAAATGCTTATTTCAGCTACAAAAAACATCAATCATAGGCTAATTATACAAATAGGGTATTCTGCGGGTTTACGAGTAAGCGAGATAATCAACCTTAAATGGCGGGACATTGATTTTGATAGAAATCTCATTCATTTGAAAAGAGCAAAAGGAAAAAAAGACAGAATTGTCATGCTCTCTTTGAAAGTTAAAGAGGGTTTAATGAATCTTACACCTAAAAAAGAAGGATATGTTTTCTTGACAAACAGGGACGGTAAATATACACAAAGAACAATACAGAAAATTATCGAAAATGCGGCTACGAAGGTAGGTATAAGGAAAAGTATTACTCCACATACATTAAGGCACTCTTTTGCAACTCATCTCTTAGAGAATGGCACTGATATTAGATATATCAGGGATTTATTAGGACATTCAGATATTAGCACAACATTGATTTATACAAAAGTTTCAAACAAAAACATTCGGAATATTAAAAGCCCTTTAGATGATTAATTGTAAACTTTCTATCTCCCGCACAAACTAGAAAGAGACGACGGGCTTCATCCCCCAGATAAATCAGTGGGTATTCTCCCTACGATTTATAAAAATTTCCAAACCAGAAGTTTAATAAAACAACCAGAGCAGTAATAACCTAAACAACAAAAATGGGTTTTTTCAAAAAGAAGAAAAAAGATGAAGAGCTAGCCCCAATCGAGGCGACAAGCGGTGATGCTTCGTATCAGGATCCTGAGGTTCCGGTAGCAGCGGCTTCAGAAGAGCCCAGATCATCATCAAGTGATGCAACCTTGGGAAAATTGACCGCTGATGTCGAGAAACTCAAGGCGCAATTCAGCACATTCTACGAATTGCAGAAAGCTTCCAATGAGCGCTTTGCAAATATCACTGAGCAGCTTGGCGGCATTCGCTCTATGATGATGGAGCGAGATAAGAGCGCGCAGATCCTTGAGGCAAAGACAGCGCAGGCAGTCGATCTCGTAAAGACTGTCCAGCCTGACAAATTCATGGTCGATCTAAGAAAGATGGATAGCAAAATTGAGGCTGTCAGGGCGAACATGGAGGGCAATGAGACCATCCTAAAGAACGCTATTGGTGAAATGAAGGATATGCGAAATAAAATGTCTGTCTTCAAGGGAATGGAGCAGGTCATCAAGATGAACGATGATGTCAAGAATGAGCTCATTGAGATCAAGAAACTGCAGGCAATAGTCGAGCGTCATGCCGACAAAGTTGAGACCATCTTCTCTGAGATGCAGAAGAAATTTTCAGATTTCATAAAAACAGCGGACATGGTAAAGGATCTCGATAAATCCTTCAAGAGCATAAGCTCAGATTTTGACTCGATAAAAATAAAGATCAATGATTTCTCCTCAAAGAAGGAGGTCGAGAATTTGATCGTGAAATTTGATGATTTTGAAAAATATGTGGGTAATGTGGTCAATCTGCTCAACAGAAAGTCCATGAAAATGGAAGCGGAGCTTTTAGAGGAATTCAAGAAGAAATTCAGTGAGACCGATCAGCTCTTGCAGGGTTTCAAGATCTTGGCATCACGAACTCCCGATCTTGACAAGTACTTCAATCTGCTCGATGAGGAGGCAAAAAAAGCAGCGGTCCAAAAACAAGTCGATCCTGAGAAGATAAAAGAGCTAGGTGCCGAAGATAAGCTCGAGGTCAAGAAAGAAGATACGAAACTCGATAAGATGAAAGGTGCTGCTTCTGGGGTTGCTGGCAGGGTTGCTGGGTTGGTTAAGAAATAATCCTAAGGTCAGGTTTCTGTAAATAAATAAATAAATTCTGCGAAATTAGGATGTGTGCGTAGCATCATCAGGTCTTTGATTATATCGGGTTTGGTTATTCTGATTTATTATGCCTGCGGCAATATTTAGAGCGATGCCTGCGCTCTCGTTCATAACACTACGTCATCGCATAATGATAGTGTCAAAGGTGACCGAGCGTAGCGAGTGTCGCCTAAAGTGCGAGCGAATTTCTTCGCTCCGAAGGAGATGCAATGCACAAATCCGGCAATGAACCAAAACACCTATTCATACACTAACCCATTGCACAGATGCGAGAATTCGCCAAATGTACCGCAGATCCTATCCCTATCTTCTTTTTCCTTAAATATCTCACCAAGCCTAATTGTGATAATTTCAAAGCATGTCTTCCTTTCCTTTCCTTCAAGGCCTAGACAGAATTCGCTTGCCTGGTCATGAAGATCAGTGCCCCAGAAATCAATGACTACATTGACTGCTCCCATTACGCAATTCATCTTGTAGAGTTCAGGTACTGAACTGCATAGCTCCTTCATTATTTTTGTGTCTCGAAGAGAATTGCCAGCAGCATCGCGGCCAAAGCTAAGAAAGCATGGCTCTCTCATCGCTTCGGGGGCATTCATGCATGCCTCAATCACTTTTGCATGGTCATTCTTGAAGATCCTAAGCATCCAGCTCGTCTGCATCTGGTAGCATTTCTCCTGCATGTCTCTTGTCTTATTCATCACATTGCAGGGAAATTGGGCATCATCTGAAACCCATTGTGTCTCATGAGAAGACCTTGCCCCTTGGCCCTGTGCCGCAATTATGTTCTCCATGAACGCTCCGCTATAGCATGAGTTTACTGCAAAAGTACTATTAAGCCCTTCGCATAGATTAGTGGCAGCAGGCAGGTCATAATCAAGATATGCAAGCACGCCATGCCCAATCCCATGCAGGCACTGGTATTCGCCAAAATCAGTATCTATTTTAGAGCAAAGCTCCTCTGCTTTTGCGCTGATATTGCCAGTTCCCTGCTGCGCTAAAAACCGCTCCATCGCCCCGTGGATAACTCCCGAATGGCAGCTTGCGTCAAAATCTGAAAATAGGGATACACCATACAGATCATATCCAATCCTTCCCACCTGGTGCGCCTGCTGATGACAATCCTGCCAATTTCCAGAGCCGCTTTGATCGAGCAGAGATTGTGTGATTGTTTTTGGTTCATTCATGGAAAGTAAGTACCTAAGTTCATCCTCGTTTTTCGCTATTCCCATTGGGTCCAGTATCCATGCAGTTAGTGTTGAAGGCAAGGCAGCGTATAACGCTGATGCCATCCTGATCTTTAATTTTTTTAAAACCCCCACCTGGATTTTTTTTGATTCCAAATCATTAGTGTTTAATTGTTGGCCATCACTGTTTGAGCTGATATCTTGGTCATTGGGACTAGTAGCATCATTGGAGCCCTTAACCAAGATCGTGCAACGCAAGGTTGGGTATAAATGATCATGGCAGCTCCACTTTCCAAAATGAACAAACGTAAAGCTCCAACTCTCCCCTTGCTCTAATCCGTGGCATGCATCAAACATCTCCTTTTTGCCGCAATTGATTATATTAGAATCAGGATACAATCCATGGCTTGGGTGGATATCAGATGCAGGCCAATGCATGTTTTTTCCGGCATTTTTGAAAACAATGGCTTCCCCTTGCTCGATTGCTATTTCTTTTGGAGAGAAACCTTCATCGGTGATCAGGATTTCATGGATTTTTGATTCTTCATGCGAAGTCCCAATTGATGAAACCAATACTACATAAAAGAACGAGAAGAGAATTGCAGACCCGCTCTTTTTTTGCATAAATCATTTTTTCGTTTTGGCCTTTAAATATGTTTCATTGCTTATTTTTTAGTGTGTGAGACAAAAAGACAAAAAGAAAAAAATGGCGCTGCGGTGATTTGAACTCCGGACCTCATGATAACCCGGTTGCGAGTCTTGTCATTGGCTTTACGCCTCCACACTCAACAATATGAGTCATGCGCTCTAACCAGGCTGAGCTACAGCGCCATATCCTCATTTAGAAAAGAAGTTGTTTTAAAAAGGTTACTGCTTGGAAATTTGACAAGATGCTACGCATGACCCGGGCGGTGCGACGGTTTTGCAAGCAAAACCTACTCGGCACCCCGTAGGGGGCAACCCCCGCCTCCCGCACGCCAACGTTTACTTTTGATTAATAAATTATTTACTTAGAACTCATAAAATACTTACTCAGAAATAAACTTCTTTATCTTCTCTGCCATTTCATGCATCTGGTTTCCCTGATAATGCATATGCTCCCACTTGATATTATGGCCATCATCTTTGAATCGTGGGATGACATGCAGATGGGAATGAAACACTACCTGGCCGGCTACCTTGCCATTGTTCATGACGATATTATATCCTTCATTGGCTGTTGCAAGTGAGAGGGCTTTTGCTATTTTTTTAGCGGCGATCATTATTTTTGAGAGATCATTATCTGGGATATCAATTAGCATTTCGTAGTGTTTTTTTGGGATGATTAGGCAATGCCCCTGGTTGGCTGGCATGATATCAAGAAATCCTATTACCGTTTTGTCCTCGTAGACTTTTGCGGCTGGTATTTTTCCTTCGGCGATTTTGCAGAAGATGCAATCTTGGTTTTTCATATAATGCTCATGTAAACTAATGTTTTTAATACTTGCCATTGTTTTATTTTTATCTTCACCACCTATTTGAAACGAAAAGTATTAAATACTTGCTCTCAAATCCTTTTGTCAAAATGATGCTTGGGAGAGCTGGGTTGGCCTTAGTGGCTGGCGCATTGTATGCTGCACCCGCATCAGCTGTCGATCAGAGTTCTCCACTTGTTCATAAAGTGCAAGCAAGTAGTCCACAGTATGGCGTTCCTCTTGCAGGTTCCGGACCATATAGGGGAGTTCCAGTAAACCATGTTATAGATTATAATCCCACTGGCTTCTTAGTAGAACAGAATAATCAGAATATTGCACAGGGAAAGCCGCCGATATATACTAAAGAATGGGCAGTCACTAAAATCGCACGCGGCATACCTAAGGCAAATGTAAGCGATGCGCTAAAATTAGGACATGGTGGCTCAGTGACAGTGGGATATTTGCAAGGGAACGAGCTTAAGTGTTTTATCAATACTTTTCCTAGTCCAGCACTCTATGCTCATGAACCACAAGGATCCAATATTCCGGAGGCATTTGACATATTTGTGAACATAA
>CAZFPU010000161.1:0-5018 GCA_964521145.1 uncultured Methanosarcinales archaeon
CCGCAACACACTCGCTTCTAATTTCTTAAGGCTCGACCGTAAGCCCGCTAACCACCATTTCGAACACTGCGCAATCAAACAATCTCAAAACTAACATGCTCTGTCGCGTAATTCTTCGCATCATCAGTCACATTGATCAAAATAGAATGATTTCCTATGTTAAAGAGCGATCTTTTGACGCATTGGCTTTCTGTTAGCCTCGTGCACAGTATCTTCCATCTTCCTGATCCATCAAGATACTGCGCCCTATCAAAATTTGGTTCCCTGATCGTCATGTTGAATGTTACTGATCTCTCATCGATTGCGTGCGATAACGAATCAATTATTGGCGCATTTGGATCAGCGAGCACCTCAAGAGGCTTGCTCTCTACCTTATTTCCTGCAATATCCTCAACTGAGAACAGATAGGTTATCTCCTCTTGATCATAGGGGGAAAGGTCAGCGTCAATATCGCACACGGTTGACTTTTCTTTTTCATGGCAGTTTTCTTGTGGAACTTCTATACTGGCATTTTCTAAATGCAATTGTATAAGCGATGGGTTTAGCTCGGTGAACTCGACGCTGAACTTCCCATTGGCATATCTCTTTGGATCGGTTTTTAGGATGCGTGGTTTTGTTGAGTCTATGAAAAATGACAATGATAGATTGGCAAAGAGCTCATTGTTTTGGATCGCTGTTATGGTTATATTGTGCCCTCCTTCCTTTAGGTTTTGAAAGCGTGCTCTTGTGAATCCATATTCATCGCATCTTGTACACAAAGTTTTTTCTCTGGAATCGTTATTGTCTTGATAGCTTATTTTTTGCATGAGGCCTTCGGTCGTTAGGTTGAATATGACCTGCTTTTTCTTATAGATCGTTTCTTGAGGATGAAATACCAGCATGCTGCAATTCCTTATTTGATCCTGCGGCTTATTTTGCTCAGTATTGCACTGGTTATCATCAATGTAATTGGTGCTCTGCATGCCATCACTGCATAGGCTCCAGGTGCTATTTATGATCCATTTGGGCACGCACTTGCAGAAATAATTATCATCATCATTTCCTTCATCATCATGATAGCATGCTTGTCTTTGCGTGCATATCTCATCGATCTTCCACTCGCTTGGATTATCTAAGCATGCTCCCGATCCATCGCAGCGCATGGTATGGTTTCTTAGCGCGGTGTCCGAACCTTGGGTTGTTCCAAACGCGCAGCTGTATTCGCTCTCTTGATTGCCGCAGGCGCTTTGCGCGGGAGCGTTTTGGAATTGGGTGCATATTCCCGCTCGGCATGTTCCCTGCCCATCGCAGAATCTTGAAGTGTCTCTATAATCCCTGCATGCAGAGTCAAGTACGTCGCAGTCCTGGGTTCCGCAGGAGGTCGTATTTGGGGCGTTTATGCAGCTTGGAGCGCCAATTGCCGGGCATACTGCTTTCATGCACGACCCGCAGCTTGGAATTGGGCAGCCATGGCACCAATTGCCAAATTGGTTAGGGCAGGAATCGATTGGGTCTAGGATAGTATCCTCATCCGAATCCGCAACTATCGCCGCTGAAAAGCTAGTTGTTATCGCAACATCAATGCCGCTATCCTTAAGCACATTGTTCTTGATGAAATGGATGTCATAATTTCCAACCGCTATCCGAGTCTTTGTGTTATTGAGATAATACCATCGTCCTGTCTGTGGATTTCTCGTCAAGTTATATGCGTGGCCTGGTCTTTTAAGGAAGATCTGGGAGGTATTTATGTTGTTTAATTGCAGTGTGACTGAACCTCTGCTCAAGGGACTTGAATCCGCATTAGGATCATTGGGATTTACGTATGATTCTCCCGATGTCAATTTTGGTTTTATTCCTGAAAGATTGCCTATCAAGAAGCTCTTGATTATTTTCGCGCTCTGATTGCTTGTTATATTGTGATGGCCTTGCTTGAGAAGTATCAAAGGCATATTGTATCGCAAGAGATTGCTGCTTGCATCAACAGTGCCATCGCTTAATTCAAGGGTTGGGCAGTTTGGATGCATGCCAAGGATCGTTAGATATGAGATGTTCTTGTTTAGTTTTTGTGATAGGTTCCAGATGAGATCAGACCCAAAGGATGCTTCATTGGTTTCTTCGCTTGAGAAGCAATTCGTCGATTCTCCCTGTAGCGGGGCTGCGATCATGACGTGCGTCTTTATTTCATTTTGATAGACTACTGATAGATTGTGCGCGTATGCCTGGACCAGTAATGATCCTTTCCCAAAGGATATGATGTCTATCTGATCAAATGATGCGTTTTCAATGATTGATTGGGCTGCGTCATGGATGATCTCTGCGTTTTCAATGATTGTTAGGTTATTATTATAAAATAATTGAACGGTTGAAAGTCCTTGCCCTTCTATCAATTGTGAGAAATTGGTCATGTTCTGGTTATTTTCTCCTACGATGAGGATTGGTCGCTGCGATGAATGCACTGATTGGCTGAGTTCGAAAGGGATCGCGATCGCGCTAAGGGCAAAAACTAGGAAAAAGAATGTGCTTACGCAAACTATATATTTGAATCCCATCTATGTATCTACCAAGAAATAGTAAATTAGATTTGTTTAAAAGCATTACTGGGGTGTAGAGAATAGATTGAGGGGAATGTATAGGTTGGAGAATAGGTTTTGGTCCTTATTTAGGGGGTGAATCGTATTGTCTGGATGGAAAAAGAAAGTTTTAAATATTACTTTGTCTTACTTAGGCTTACCATGGAATCAATAACAATCAAGGTCGAGTCAGAGCTGGCAAAGGAAATTGAAAAAGAGATGAAGCCTTACTATAGCACCAAGACGGAGTTCATTCGCGAAGCCATCCGAGACAAGATAAAGTCACTTAAAACTGCGCGAGACCTGCGTTCTTATTTTGGAAAGGCGAAGGCGAAAACGACCTATGCCCAGGAGCGCAAGATCAGAGAAGAAGTGGGAAAGGAATTTGCCAAGAAATTTGGCATCGAATTAGAGTAGCTCTTCTGGTTTTTTGATTTCTGCGATATGAAGCAGTTCAAGGAAATGCCTGTCTCTGGTTATTAGCGTTGCATTATTATCTCTTGCAAGGATCGTGTGCAAGGCATCCCCGAAAGCAATACTCTTTTGTTTGCACAACTTTGCCGCTTCCTTGATCTGGATCTGGCCAATCTCTACTTTTTGTAGTAAACCCGTATCCTCAATTATCGAAAAGATCGCATCGATTTCGGTTTGCTTATATTTTACGCGTAGTTCTTCTTCTATTAAGTGCGAATACAAGATAATATCCTTTTCACTAAGCGCTTTGTTTAGGAAGGCGAATGCCCATTCTCCTATCGGCCTTAGGTTATCTTCCCTGTTTTCATAGTAATCACGCCAGATTGCAGTATCGACGTAAAATCGTTTGTTCATGTCGATCGCGACTAAATTTTGATATATATTGTTTACGTGAAGATGTCCAGTGGGTTGTCGATCTATTTTCCTCTAAGGTACACTCATTTAGAGGTACCAAAAAGAAGAAACTTTAAATAAAAATGATTACTTAATTAGCCCAATGAGATAATAAAAAATCGAATAAAATAATTACTGTAGAGCAATCATGAACAAAATGAATCCTAAGCCGGCTAGAGAAGGATCAGAGTCCAAAGTGCCAACGGATCTTCGCAAGGTTCTCGCTACACCCAAAGCAATGGCTCAGTGGAATGATCTCACGCCGATAGGGCGCAGGGACTTTATTAGTTGGATAGATTCAGCCAAGCAACCAGAGACACGTAGAAAAAGAATCGAGAGTGTCCCCTCTAGGCTTGCATCAGGAAAGCGACGCCCCTGCTGTTTTGCGGTAGTGCCCATGAATCTCTACAAGGCGCTTGGGACCAACCCCCAGGCAAAGGCCCAGTGGAGCGAACTTACACCCAATGAACGCAGGGACTTTAGTGATTGGGTAGAATCAGCCAAGCAACCAGAGATGTATAGACAACGAATCGAGAAAGTCTGCGCTATGCTTGCGGCAAGAAAGCGAAAGGTTACATAACCAAGAAAAAATCATACAAATCAAGTTCGACCAATACCTCATTTAGAAAAAATTTATAATCCCTTCAAGATGCAGGGTTTGTATGGCAGAACACGCAGTAAAGGAAAAAACAACCGATCTTCCAAAGATGCTTCTTAATGTTGCCTGGCTTGCCATCGCTCTTGGTCTTACCATGGAGCTCATTGTACTAGCAATATCTGCTGGCTTTGGAAAATTCCAATTATCTCAGGTCATCGTTTCTGATTCTGTTCAAAAAGTATCCTGGTCATTTTTTGTATGCACCGGTGTTGCTTTGGGTACTGCGGCTTCTCGCATGCGCGCAGGATTCATGGGTTTAGCTGGTTTAATTGCAGCTCCTATCGCTTTTAATATAGCTAAAGTTTTGCATAAGAGCACCAATCAGGCTTTGGCTATTCCAATTGCTGCGGCTGTTGGACCATCTCCTTTGTTACTTGCTGGTTTGAAGGGTCTTGAGTACGCTGTTTTGGGTGGGCTTATTGGCTGGCTTGGCTATAAGTATGCATTGAAAGGGCATGCGCTGATCGGCTTATTGGTTGGGGTTGTGTTTGGCTCTTTGATCTTATGGGTTACTATCGTGCAAACGCCTGCCGTAATTCCTCTCGCTGGCATGGTTGCTAGGGGCGCCAATGAAGTGGTCTTCCCGGTTGGCTGTTCTATGGTGTTGTATGCCGCGACGCAGATTGGAATGAGACAGAGAGCTGGGTAGTTTTTTTGTTTTGATTTCTTGATTTGGATTTTGGTTTCCTTATTTTTTATTTGAAATTTTTTAATAGCTGGATATTGGGTTTTACATATTCGCTCTCATACTTCTGTTCAAAAGCTATGATATCTAGGCGCTCCCAACACGTCGCGCATTGATTTTGTTGATATCCTGGTGCAAGGTGCATTTTTTCATGTAATTTTTCTTCATCTTCCTTTCTTTGACTTATCCTCTCTACTAACGCTTCCCCAACAACAATTTTTAAAAATAATGCCGCATTAGCTCCCTTCTATGGTTGAGC
>CAZFPU010000162.1:0-5002 GCA_964521145.1 uncultured Methanosarcinales archaeon
ATGACCCAGAGGTCCATTGCGCCATTCCCATCTTTCTTTTCGATGATCGCATGGAATTCAGAACTGTCATTTTGATCTGTATAATCAAAATCAAGCTTGAGGTCCAATGATTTTGCAGTTGCTCGCAGGAACGCAAGCGGATCCATTACACTTCCAGGAGCATCACTATTAAATGGGATTCTTTGGTGATAAAATTGCGCGGATTTTACTTCATTGCCAAGATCGCTCATGTTATACGCTCCGATCTGGCCAAAAACTCCAATGCATACCTGGGATTTGCCTGGAACTTGCTATCATGCATAAGCAGCGTCGATACTTTCTGAAGCATGATCTGTTCTGATTCTTCTTTGCCCATTATTCCGATATCATGGAAAAACTCGCAGAGAAATTGCGCGCCCTCATAGACCGATTGCAGGCCTTCTTGGCTTATTTTTTGCTTCAATCCAAGAGTCAGTTTCGGCATGGAGTTATATTGATTTAATTTAAGATTTGCTTGTTCTATTTTTTTGCTTAATTCATGCAGTTCAGCCCCATTAAAAAAGAATGCAAGGATCGAATCAAGATCATCTTTTCTTGTATTTTTGTTTTCAATGGGGATCGCGGCATAGAGATAAAGCATGCGATCGATGTAACCCTCGAAATCATTCCTGGAAAGATTCTTGAACCCTTCGTTGAAGTCCCTATATCGCGATTTTCCTGTGAATAACCCACCAGTACTGGACACATCAAAATTCTCAGAGGCCATATGGGGATTTTCCTGCATGTAAAAAAAACTGACAGCGATTGATGAAGATAACGATCCAAAATCGGCTATGCACAGCGTACGCATATCTATTGAATCAAGGGAGATGGCATTGCCTAATTCTCCTTTCGTTAGGTAATCGCGAAGTGCCATCCAACGCTCAGAATCCTTGTAAGGGCCAATTCCCCGACCGCTCAATGCTATGGAAAGTGAGCGTTCCTCTTCTCCTATCGTTGGCAAAGAGGCTTCAAAAAATTCAGGAATTCCTATCTTTGCGGGCTTCCAAATGATTTTGAGAACACGCGTTTCGAACGCATTATGAATTCCAAGTTCAGAAGCCCTTTCTCTGAAATAATCGAGCGGGTCTTGCGCTGAGGATCTGTTTTTGGTTATTCCGACCTTGTTGATTTGATCGAGTCGATTTGTGATAGGCGCAGGGATTGTTTCCAGGTATATCTGTGGATCGTGCCATTGTTCTTTAGGCACTCCTGCAAAAAATTCCATTAATCTATGGACATAAGGCCTATAATCCCCACCAATAGTTCTTGCAATATCTTCAAGGCCTATATCCAAATCCTTGTATTGGATCTGTTTTGTCATGAATTCGTTTGGCTTTGGCTGGCATATTTTGATCAGCATAGAAGATGCTGGATTCGAATCTTCTTCATCGTTATAGTGGTAATATCCAATCACAATTTCTAGATGTTTTGCATAGCCCCCTAGTTTGCCTACGGTGACATCCCTAAGAGTAGGCAGGTTTTTTTGAAATCGCATTTTTTTGTTTTGAATGGCATATTGGCAATATATCATAAGCTTGGAAACTTGAGCTCCCTCATTCCTTTGAATGCCGGCGTAAAAATCACGCTGTGCCCCAAATGGCGCTTCATACTGGAAATGTAATTGTAGATCATGCTGCTTTCCTAATGCGCGCATGAACCGCAGCGGATCCTGAGAAGTTAACGGCAGATCATGAAGCGGCTGCGTAGCGCCAAGGTAGAAATCAATGGTCCGCCCGTTATCCGGTGACATGTTCATCTGCCCTCGAAAGTTCTTATCAATTGCAGAGCATGTTGATCGCTCTTCTGGAACAGAGGATCGTGGACTAACGCAGTACTCACTTTTTGCATCAGCAATTCCTGCGCTTCTTCTTCGGACATGATACCAAGCATCGAAATATACGCTACCAGCTGATCTGCCTGCTCGATTTTTTGCGCTAGGTTTGGAGAAGGCAATACAGAAATTCCCAGATTGAGTTTAGGGAGTGAATGATATGATCGTAGAGAAAGCCGCTTGTGCATCTGTGATTTCAGCGCATCCAATTCCTTGCCTGAAAAGAATCTCGTCAAGAGTGCATCGATTGATGCGATGAATTCTGTTCGGCCAGTTGATTGCGATCCTGAATCTGAAAGTCTAGCATCATACCAACTTTCCAAATTGGTGCTTTGGCTTATCCAGGGCGCATCTGGTTTTCCTGCATATAATGAAATCATTTTCCAAAGCATTTCCCGATAATCCTCTTTTTGGATGCCTTTGAAGGGGTTCTCTATCTTTCTTGTGAGCCTTCCATCCACGCCGCCATACTGGAAATTTCCATCCCTATCGCTGTGAATCCTTAAATATCTCGATACAAGATCATCTGTATCCTTGAACATAGCGTAATAAAATGTGGTTCTGAGCAATTGCCCAAACTTACCCATGTCATTGAGTGTATGCTTTAGGATATCAAAATCCTGGAAAGAGACGCCATCATGCTCCTTTCCATCAATGTAGGCCTGCAGCGATTGCAGATCGCTTTCCTTTACATCGTTGGGATAGAGCAGCAGCGAGAATTTATGGTCAACGCCATCCTGCGCTCTGGTAGTAAACTGCCATTTATGGAGCAGACCTCTATTTGCGACCAATCTGGATTTTTTTGAATTCTGCAAAAGGTTTCCTTGAGACAAAGTAAGTTCTAATCCTAGTCGATTACTTGCCTCGTGCAAAAATGAGATAGGATCTTGCGAGATTCCTTGATAGCTGCTCTCAATTTTTATTTTGCCATAGATTGCCGGATCATGCCACTGCTCTTTTGGAACTTCTGCCATGAGCTCTAGCATCCGGTGGATATAAGGGCGATAATCACTGCCCGCTATTTTGGCAATGTGCTCGTATCCTGCATCGATCTGCTGGTCCAATAATTTCAGCGCGAACGCATTTTTGCGAAAGTATCCGATCTCAGCTGTCAGAAGTATATCGGCATCAATATCATACTTGGAATAGCTTACCTTCATATGGAAATCGCGTGCGCTTTTACCCAGATCGCTAAATGTTGAATTTTCGAATGATAATTCTTTGCCTCCAAGTCGCAAATATTCTGTAGAGTTATCAAAACTTTTTTGGACCCTATCCCAATCATAGGTTGCTTCGTTTTCTGAATCTTTCTGCACAATTTCAATGAATAATTCCCTAATTCCATCTGAAGTTTGCCTTTGCAGCGATCCCCCCAAAAGATTTGGCATCCCCCATTCAGAATATTCGAATTTTGTTTCAATCCCCAGTTGCCTAGCCGTCGTTCTTATGAAATCAAAAGGGTCCTGCGAGACATATCTATCTATAATACGATCATCATCGTTTTGCATGCGCTTCTCATTCACTGCAAATTCCAAGGTAAAATTGTGTTTATCCATGTTCTAGTTTCTCAATCAATGCCATAGCTTCTATTGGATTTTTTTGGAACGATTCCTGCTGCATGATAAGGCTCATTGCTTTTTGCAATATCCTCTGTTCAAGGTCATGTGCATCAATGCCGGCTTCTTTTATTGAGTCGATTGCAAATGAGACATCAGCAAGGTACTTTCGCATGTCAGGAAGGCTTTTAACTCCTAAAGATAACCCCGGAATGATATCAGGAATGGAAGTATATCTCTTTTCAGTTCTCAGTGAAGGTTTTGCATTCGTGCCAAGCATCCTGTCTGCTTCTTCTCTTGAATAGAGGTCACGAATGATCTTCTCAACTAATGGGTCCAAACCAGAAGTTTGAAAGCCAAATGCGTCTTTTTGCTTGAAACGATGTTCTGGAATTCCCGCATAAATCTCCAGCATCCGCTGCATGATCGCATGACCATCTCTCTTGGAAAGATCTTCAAGCGGATTATAGGGGGAGATTTTTTTGTTCCATCCCTGCTTTAGAAATTGCGAGGTCTTTACGCGACCATTATCTTGATGATAGATCACGTGGGTAACAAATCCGCCTCCGTTCTTGCGATGCTCTAATTCCAAGGCAACGTGCAGCCCAAGATAGTTGCTGCGCTCTCCAAGATTCTTAAGTAAGCAATTCTTATAATCAAAATCTTTTAGAGGATTGTCACGAAGCTCCTTGCTGATGCGCATGCGTTCAAGGGTAACCATTTCAGGATCGCGAGAAAAGTAATTGCGCCCGCTCAGTCCAAGGTAGAGTTTGCAGCGATGATTCGGATGTGAAATGATTGGCAATGCAACAGGTGCGTATGTCCGTACTATGTTCGCATTGCGCTCCCATGATTGCTTCGCATCCTCGAATTTCAACCCAACACCCAATTCATGCGCGATGTGTCTAAAGAATGCAAGCGGATCCACAGGGGCGTTCCGCTCTTTGGTATAATCTCCGCCCAAGATTGCGAGATTGCTTCCATATGAGGAATCATCTTTGGACTGGTCTGGGGGAGTTGCGGCCATCACTTCAAGAATTCTGTTGAGGTAAGCTCGGTAGTCAGTTTTATCATGTTTTTTTTGCACCACTGGCATTTCAAAATTATCAAGACCAAATTGATGAAGGGCAAAGCGCTTGCTGCTTGGTTGAACGATATGCATATATGCAGTTTTTGTCAATTCGCCAAGATTGTAGAATGCATAATCAATGGATAATTCCAGGGTGCTTGGATATGCAAAATCCACAATAGCATCTCTTTCAAAAAGAAATGGATTATGATATGGATCATCTTTTTTGCGCGGAAGGCCTGTCTCGAATTTATTGCGATGCCATTGCATGCCGTTTTCTGATGGCTTTGGATGCGATCTGTGTTTTATTGCAAGCCTTAATTCATGATACCCAGTTTTAGTCTCGGTCTCTACTCTCATGTACGCCTTTGGAAGATTTCTTGATGCATATTCGAACTTAAGAGGAAGCCCTAGTTCCTTTGATCGCTCCTGCATGAATCTGAGCGGATCTATTTCACAGCTAGGCACTGGCTCTATGCCCTTCCCAAAAACAATGACATCCAGATACTTCCTATCGGCCATGGT
>CAZFPU010000163.1:0-4941 GCA_964521145.1 uncultured Methanosarcinales archaeon
ATCTGACGGTGCGACGGTATTTCTTCGAAATACCTACTCGGCACCCCGCAGGGGCAACCCCCGCCTCGCCGCACGTCAACGATTGCCTATACAAATGTTTTCAGAAACATCAAACTTTGTCAGCGATACATTTAAATAGAACGCTCAAGAAATTGAGCCCATGGCAAAAAAAGAAATGTCTGAATCCTCAAGCAGCAAGGATGAGCAGATCGGCTTTCACAAAGGATCTTTGACCACCCTCGCAAAAGAACGAGAGGAAATGCTTAGAATTCTTCAGATTGTTGAGCAGCTCATGCAGATGCATCTAAAGTCGCTGCAGCAGCTTGGCGTTGATCTGACAAAACAAGCTTCCTCGGGACAAAAAGCAGCTCCTGCTCCGCAAAAGAAGAAGGGAAAGCCAATCGAAGAGATGCTTAGATAGAGTTTGTTTTTTCTATTATTTGGATAAAGATAGTGACCTTACCGATTTTCTATTCTTTATTGTTTAATTTACTGCCTGAGGATACTGAAATAGAGAATCGACAAACCTATTACCAGCGAGGCTGACTATACAGCACCAAAAAATCAAGAATAGAGGATTAGAAAAAAAGATCACTACGTCACAAGAAATAAAAAAAAAGGGAAGGATCCCACACAAATGAAATACTCATTTACTTGCTATGGCCATCCAAATATAACTGCGCTCCATAAAAACACGCTTGAGTTCACTAAAGACGATTTTGTAACGAAGAGGGGGGATTGCATCGTTGGCTGCAGGGCTGATTTTGAACTCGAAGAAATAAAGAAGCTGATCGCAAGCGCACAAAAACAACCCTGCGAGGTGAAGATAACCTTGAAATCGAATCCGCTTGCTGAAACTCTGCAAGGGACATTGAATCCTGAGTTTGAAGACGATCATGAGATAGTAATTCGAAAAGGTGGTTTTTGCTCAAAGCGAACAATGGTCATTCTTGCTGACAGAGCATCAAGCGATCTTTCTGAGGCGTTTAGGGCTGCCCTTAAGCTTGCTGAGACTAGAATAGACATCATTATAGAGACAATATAGTGCATCAGTTCATCTCTTACCAATAGTAACCAACGGAAAGATTTATATGGACTTGTGGGTTTCTTCGACGGAAATGCATTCAGTTTGAAGGCTATCCAAGAGAAAAAATGGCAAAAATCGATGATCAAGATGTCAGAGAAGCTGAGTTTCGAAGCAGAATGATTGCAGATTCTATCGAATCCAAGGTAGTGAGCAGCTCATTTGGCTATCAGCTAGGGCCGCTGGTGCATAGCAGCGGTATCGAGGGCAGATTCTCTTCCAATCAAAACGCGGTCATTGATTTCTTCGATGGATTAAGCAAAGAGATCCATAAGCAGGCTGGCGTTCGAATCACAAGAAAAACAGGAGGGCCCTATGAGGCACATCCAAAAGATATGCTCAAGCTCTATGACTCGATGGCAAGAAAACTTGGCATAACCCCCAGCTATGTCGATGTGGCCGCCATCACATTTCATGACTGCTTTGAGGATGATAAGGAGGTCCAGGAAAAATTCAAGGCATTTAAGAATACGGTTCAAAGAAGCGCGACGACTGGCGAACTAACTGAGCCAATAGATCATCTGCTAAGCAAGGTATCTCAAAAAAGGCTTGATGTAGCGCATACGATGGCCAAAAACTATAGGGAATACGTGCGCTCGTATACCAAAGAACATGGCCTTTCTAGTAGTGAGCAAAAGGAGATGGAGCAGGATGGTATTCGGATTTTTGGACTCACTGAATGGCTTACAAGAAACACGGAATCAAGGCATTTTCATGAATCTGTCTTTTCATTATTCAAGCTGCATACCCTCGAGGATTATGTTGAGAGCAACTTTGGAACGCCCATACAAGAAGAGTTTTTGCGAAATGCCAAGGAAAGCAATGGTTTTGAGCCGGTTTCGTACTATCTGCAGCGCTCCCTTATCAAATTGCTTGATCGAATTGCACTGACGCAGGAGAGAAAGCCACGTTTCTCAGAAGAGCAGGCAACTGAGCTTGAGCAGTTAGTGAAAGACAACAAATGGATTTCTGAACTCTATGGACCCGTTCAATTCAGAGGAAAGCAATTGGCCAGGGCCTATGGACTCAATATACTCTATCGCAACGCTGCAGTTCTCAACAGCTTGCATCAAGGACTCAATGATCATGGGCATGAGTTGCTCAAGAAAACTGAAAAAGATACCCAAGGCCAGGATTACCTACGATTGATTCTCAAGGCAAAAGACCTGTTGATAAAACAATCACGAAGGCTTATTGGAGAATTGAAAAGAGACTATCAGGAGGAGATTACGAGGTTAGGGGGAGCAACCGGTGAAGAAATGCTTCGCGATATACAACTTGACATCAGGTCGCAACCCGATGGATACTATCGAAGGCTAACGGGAGCTGGTCCGATCAGCAGGGGATTTGGACTCGATACAAGACCCCCGTCCAATTGGTCGGAGCTTGATAGGATTGGCGATAAAAATAGTATCTATCGTATGGTCAGAAATTATGAGGACATCTGCATCTTTGGTAGGGTATTCGATCGCTTCAGGGATCCTAAGGGGAATACGCTGGACTTGAAAACAAAAGATGTAAATCTGTATTTCATAGCCGGATTTGGTAGCAATGCTATGATGATCGCCAAAACGTATCTGCGATAGTCAGTTTGACTTAAAATTTGCCAGTTCGAGCTCCTTTAAAGAAATGTTTATATACGTCTTTGTACAATGGTAGCGTTATTAGTACTTTTGCGTGTGTTTTAGTATGGTAAGTGGTCATAGGCCAAACGTTTTAGCAGAATTCTATCCTCGGAACACGCATACCTATGCCCTTAATGACAAGCTAGGTGATGCCATGCGTGATGGCCGGGTGCCGACTATTTCCGCCAGAGAGATGGCTAATGTCAAGAAAGAGACCCATGACCTTGGCGTTTTTGCTTCAAGGCTTGCCAATGGCATCGCAACTGAATATGCAGGACAGCGCCTCTGGCCAACGGAGGATCTTAGGCTCATCATGGTCAATTATGGCACGCTACACAACAATGATCCTGAAAGGACGAGAAAAGATGTGGCCATTCCTTTTGATTTTGGCCATGACCACCATTTGCTCTTTAAGCAGACCCCGAGGGGAGAATCCGTCGATGATTATCTGACCGATCTAGTAACCTACCAAACGCTTACCCCCCATAAAAAAGCATTGCTTGAAGAAGGCTTTCATCGCTTTGATGTCACTTCATCTAGATATTTTTTGGTTCCCAAAAGCAGCTTGGAAGAAAAAGATTTTCTTAAGGGAGAGTATCTTGATGCAAGGGAGCTCATGCCCTACATCTCCTCGGTCAAAGGAGGATATATCGATTCCCTGCAGGTAGACGCGCCTTCCTACGCGCAATTTTTGGATCGGAGTGTGCCCAACTTCTCGTGGCGCATAAAAGGAGCTTCTTTACCAGAAAAAATGATGAAGAAATGGTCGCAAAAAGAATATGACCATCCAATCACAGATTACCTCGGTTTTGGTGTTGTAGGCGATAGAAGCCTTAAGCAGCGTGTTTATGATGATTTCGCGTCAAATGGCAATAGCAAGTTGGTCGACCTAGGCGCATACAAGCTGCAGGGAGAACGAATAAAAGATATCAGCAGGGGCAATGGGTTTTCGCAGAGAAAAATGATCGCATACGCCTATAATGGAAAGTCAACGCCAATGAATACCTCACTCCTACCTACAGAATGGAGGGGCTGGACCCCAGACGCCTTGTATGACCATGCCATTGATCCAATCTCGATTACCAGACATGAGGAATCAGACAGGCACCGTGTCCATCTGCCCAGCGACAAAAGAAAATTGTTGCAGAATATCGAAGATAAGCTATTTGGATTGTTCGCAAAGCCAGTTAAGATAAACATCGCTGATCTGCCGGATCAGAATTAGATTTTTATAGTTAAAACAAATTCTATTTAAACTTTGATTGCACTTAAGCAGGAAATGTGACGAAAGCATATGCAGATACCTTTGAAAACATTGGAGAGAATTGCGCAGATCTATGAAAAGCATGGACTAAACGATAGCGAGAAGCCTTCAGATGCTGGGAAGGGCTATTGGCAGCCAACTCCTTTTGAAGTTCTAAACATGGAAACAAAAAGTTTGTTTGTCCAACAATATCTGGGAAAACTAAAGCATGCAGGCAAGGCACTTGTCGCCGGCGCAGGCGATGGAAGAAGAGCACTCTACTTAAGTCAGCTCGGATATGATCAGGTTGTTGGCGTTGAATTAAATCCAGATCTTGTTGCTTCTGGCAATCATATCAAAGAACTAGCGGCCGCGCAAGGCCTTATTGACCCCAAAAAAATAACACTCGTACAGGGAGATTTTCTTGACGATAGAGTGTATCAGAAGCTCGGGTTGCATTTTTCTGATTTTAATTTCATATCTGCCTATTTGTTAAAGTCAAATTTTGAAAAACTAGCGGGAAAATTCGAGGAGGAGGCAAAAAAAGAAACGGTATTGTATGCTACCCAGCCCGTTGACTTCGATTTCAAAGACTCAAAAATAAACTTGCAGGAACAAGTGATTGGCATTTTGCAAGGCAACAAATACACTCATCGAAGCATGCATATATACACGCTGCCCAATCTGGCTACAAAGCGCTGATCCTTCTTTCCTTCCCAACATAATTAAGAATTTTTCCCTTGCTTGATTTTCCAGAGCCAAAATAGTCATCTTCGGATTTTATGATGACAAATCCCTCAAATTCCCCATCTGAAGGCAGGTCTTCTCCTAAGAGCCAAAGCTTCGCATCCTCTTTTGATACTTCAAGAACGTTTTTTGTCGCTTTTGGTCCAACCAATTGCGATCCTTCGATGCTTAAACGAATTCCTCGTTCTAATTCGCAGAAATACATCCCAATTGAGTTTATCCTTAGCTTTTCTAGATCTATT
>CAZFPU010000164.1:0-4895 GCA_964521145.1 uncultured Methanosarcinales archaeon
GGTGTCGGTGTTTCAGGTAGCACAACATTAAATTCTCCTACTAATGCTCTTATAGTGCTAATTATTAATAGTAGTACAAGAATATGAACTAATATGCTTTTTTTCATTTGAATCGGCATGTTGATTTCAAGTTTCGCTCATATAAAAGTTTGCTATTCCGCTAGTTGCTTCGCCACATCCATCAGTAAAGCATCCTCCATCGGAACCACAACCTTCAGAACCCTCGCCCTCAGACCCTTCGCGCTCGGCGCCATCACCGCCATCACCGCCATCACCGCCATCGCATCCGTCGCAAGAGCCATCTCCGCATCCTCCATTATGCACGACCGCATTATTCACAAAATAATTGTGGGGGCTTGATTCCATCTCAAGGTCGTATACTATCTGGGAGTGCAGCGCAAGAGGGCTTGTGGAATCGATAATGGCTTCCTTGGAGACAACGATCCCTTCGCCATCAGCCGTTTTTATCTTCTCGCCGCAGTTAAAATGCCTAAGCCTCTTGTAATCTCCTCTTTTGGGGTCAAAATAGAGGTGGTTCTCGGTCACCTTGGTTTCGATGATCTTGCCTTGGCTCTCAACTTTTAGGTTGATGAGCGGCGCACTCGCATAACTTCCTAGATTCTCATTCTTTCCATCATGGATCAACACTTTTCTGACTTTCGACACAACTTTTTCTCCTGTCGTCTCATCATAGGATATAACGGTTGAGCCAACCTTGATATTTTGGATTTCGGTTAGGCCATGGGGAGTAAGCACTAGTTGGTCTGGCTTGAAGCAGCATCCGCTGCATGCACAAAGATGCGATGCAGCGACATTCTGTGTAGAATAACTCGCAAGCCCAATTCCGGCAAGAAGGGCGCTTATCGCAATGATCGATTGCTTTGATATCTTGCCTTCCTGTTCTTCGACAAATTCATTTACTACTTTTTTGATGCGTGAAACCAATGAGTCATTTTTCAGATCTACAGTAAGATCGTGTGTAGATTCCTCGAGGAGCGCATTGTTGAATTCGCGTCCAAGCAACTCAAGATCCATGCCTTGTTTTGGCTTTAGCTCTACTAGCAACTCATCTGAGTCGCCATCGATAGCAACCCATGTGTTTTCGCGAAACTTCGCGGCCGCTTTCTGCACGACTGAGGAAGGGAATATCTTTGTATTGATGTAGAATAGGACCTTATTTTGGGAATTGTTGATCTCAAAATTGCTTATGATCTGAGAAGGACTCTTTTTTTCATCCATGTGTGCACCTTGGAGGAATTCGTATTTAAAGCTTTTGGTGGGATTGATTCAAGAATACTCATGGAAGAATCATATATTTTAAAAATGCCTTAATTTATACAGACTTTATGGTAAAAACAAACAATGGCGTTTTATTCGTTGGTTTGTCTCTCATATTAGTTGCGGCCTTCTCACTCAACTACTGGGTGCACCGTGATACGATGGCAATCTACAATGACGATCTTATGCCCTTTGTCCATTTGGAGACAACCAAGCCAACATCTACGCGTGCAGATGATTTCAGATCTATCGTGAAAAAATATGAAAAGACCATGCCTCCCGAGATCCCACTCGATGTTGTCTTGGAATTTTATGATAGGATAGGGCCTGAGGATATGCTCACGATCATCGAGGAAAACCCGCTATGCCATGAGCAAGGTCATAACATCGGAAAAATAATCTATAGGCAAACCAAGGATTTTGATGCGGCCATGGACGTCTGCGGCTTGCGTTGCGCACAGGGCTGCTTTCATGGCATTCTCATGGAAATGACCCAGGATCTGAATGTGCATGATGGCATGATCAGTGGCGCGGCAAATGAAAATAATTCCCTAAAACAGTTTGTGCAGGAATTCTGCCCTAAGATACAATCTTCCCGAGGAGTCAATCATGTATACTGCTATCATGGCCTGGGGCACGCGCTGATGTTTTTGGCCAATGACAACATTACTCGCGCAATTCAAACATGCGAATATCTTAAGGAAGAAGGAAACCGCTTTTACTGCGCGACTGGGATTTACATGCAATATTTTCTCAACTATGGGTCTGATGGCAGCTTTTATCCCTGCACAACTCATGAATATCCGGCAGCCTGCTTTCGATATAAATTCGCGTATGGGGAGCGCTCGCTTGATCTGCTGGAGGTTCAAAAAAAATCTTGCTTGGCGCTTCCTCGAGCGCAACAACTGGCATGTGTGTATGGCCTGGGTCATGGCTACGAGAGTTTTGTACGCCTTGGCCAGCTCAAGTTTAATGAGCTTTGTTCAGGCGATCCAGATTCAAGGAAAATATGCATTGATGGAGTAATCATCTCACTGGCGTTCTATGATGAGGATAAAGCGATAGGTCTATGCAATACTTTGGAGGAAGAATTCAAGGACCATTGCTTGCACGGAATATCGATAAAAGATAATCCGCTCGATAGGTCATTTGAGAACTTTGGAGCGTCTTAACTACACTTTCAAGTAGATGTTGGCCATCTCATTCCTATTTGATCTAGGCATACAAAAAAATCACAATGTCAAGGTATTTCATTGGGTAAAGGGTTAATTGGGTGGTAAAATTATAATGGCTTAGTTCAAATGGAGACTGTACTTAACTAAGATCGTAGCATTTGACCAAAGTTACAGCCGTATATGTCTTGTTTAGTTTATCTAGGCATTCTACGATGATTGGCTGATCATTTAGTTTTGTCAAGTCGCTCTCTATCGCAAGAGCCTTATCCAGCATTTCTTTTGCCTGAGCAGCCTTGCCTTGCTTAAAATAAATATATGCCAAGTTCAGATAACCATGCACATATCTATCTTCCATGCTGATTGTCTTTTCAAAGACCTGTTGTGCTGATGCCAAATCTCCGTGCAGGCGATAGGCCAGGCCAAGTCCTCTCATAACTTGAGGTGAACCTGGATATTCCTCTAGTAAAATTTTGAAATAGTCAATAGCTTGGACGTATTTTTTCTCTGCCAAAAGACTTAAGCCGATCCCTTGCATGGCCCGAAAACTTTCTTCGATTTGGAGCGAATCTTCATAATACTGCTTGGCTTGGTCAATATTGCCCGATCTGAGTTCTACCCAAGCAATCCGTGCGAACGCTTCGGGGCTCTGGTTCTTTTCTGATAGTTTTTTGTACATGCCTATGATCTCAGTCGCATTCGCTTCAACCTGCCTAAACCTAAGGTCCCCTAGCATTTTAGCGAGGGCAAGACTATGTTGTACTTTTACATTCGATGGGTCAAAATCCAATGCAGCTTGAAGTGTATTTTCAGACTTGATTTGATATTCTTCGGTGGATGACCTAGCCTTATTGAGATACAGCCTGCCTAGGATGGAAAGCGCGTCCACATTGTCTGGCTTCATTTCAATCGCTTTCAAGAACGCTTTTTCCGACTTTATGAAAAGATCATCGTTGGGATCGAATGGAACATCTCTTGCATAGAGCTGATAATATCCTCTTCCCAACCCTCTGAGGGCAAAATCATCAGGCATATCAAGTGCTGTTGCCATTTCAAAATACTCGATAGATTTTTCATATTCTCTTAAATAATAATGAGACCATCCCAATCCAGTCAAGGCATGGTAGTTGTTGTCAGGAGAATAGGTACTAAACTCATCTATAGCCAGCTGCGGATCATCATTATAGAAATATCTCCAGCCATCGGAATTATAGCTATGCTCGATGGCTATTGTTTCGCTGTACTTGGAATAAAGAAATCCTCCATAAGCCGCAACAACCAATACGACAACTATGGCAATAACCACCTCTCTTTTTTCCATGCGTCTCTATTTGCAACAGCAGTTTATAATATTTTCTGTTTGATGTACGTGGTTATCTAGCAAGCATTTGTTGTAGTATTTTGAGTGGGCCAATTGCTTTTTGTTTCCATGATTCAATGAGGGTCATGATCGTCTGCATAATATGGGTTCCTTTCTCATTTCTAAGAGTACCAAATATCTTTCTTTGGACAACAATTTGGCGGAGCTGCCGCTACGCATGATTATTCGTTGTTAAAACTCCTAGATGAAATAAGCATGTGAACCATTTTGTAATGTTTTTACCGATCATTTTAGCGATTTTTTGAAATTCGGTGCAGCATGACGTGAGTTCGACCCACTGCTGCATGCGGAGCATAAAATTCGAATAGGATTGCTGACGCGTATCGATAGGATCATTCAGAGAAAGGACAAGATCTTCGTGCATTTGTTTGAGCCGTTCACACGCTAGGTCATGGCTGTTTGAAGAATGAGGCGGGCCTATTTTTTCATTAAAGAGAGTATCCAAGAAAAAAGGCTTTGATCGCTTTGGACATTGTAATACAATTTTGGATCTTTATTTGCCCCGAGGTTTTGTGCGTGCTTACATGCATCTTTGAGTTTGGCATCCGTTAGAAACTCGCATGCCTCTTTTTGTTTGGCCGGGTAATGTGTGTTTAATTTGCCAGCGGCCCCTTCTATGCACATAAGCTTATCGATCTTAGTCCCGAAAGAACATACTGCTGGCAGAAGCTCTGGACGGTTATAGATAATGCGAAACGAAGCAAATCCTACAGCGTGTAAGCAGCCGCGTTGCTGGTTGGGATCATGAAGAGCTAGGCACTGCGTGGCAGCCAATCTATAATTGAAAGGCTGTCGTTCCCAGTTTGCAAATGTATAGCGAAAACAAGCTGCAGGGAACTCCGGGTGGGTATCACAAGGGTAAAAACTGCCCTCATCGATTTTTCCCTTCACTAACATCTCCTCCATGAATACGCCGGTAGCGCACGTGTATGCTGCTCTTTTGTCGTGCAAAAGCTTGCAATAGCCTATCGCCTCTTCAATGTCATATTCGGCAACAAACATTGATACATGACCAATGGCATGATAGCAATCAAAAACATGGGTACTCAACTCCCGTCACAAGC
>CAZFPU010000165.1:0-4611 GCA_964521145.1 uncultured Methanosarcinales archaeon
TTTTCCAGAGCTCATAAGCTATAATTGGGTCCCCTTGTTGCTCCTCGCCGTTGGCTTTTTTCTTATCCTGAAGGAAAGGAAAGCAGCAAAAGAGGGCATCTTTTACCTTGGATTGAGCCTTTTCTTCCTTATTTACATGCTCAAAACAAGAAGGATGCATGAATATTTTCTGCCGTTTTCATTCGTGTTTTCATCCATCACACTGAGCCCAAGACTAAAAGCCCTTTTCGCAGGGCCAGACTGGGGAAAAATCCTGAAATATGCTGCTATTGCAGTTATCCTTTGGCTCGCTGCCCTCCAATTTTACCGCCTAAGAGCAGAAATAACCAACAACCACTTCCTTCCCTGGTACTATCAAGGGTCACAATGGCTTGCGGAAAACACTCAGCCAGGGGACTTAATCTTTATCAACGGATACACCTTTGCCTATCTATTTTTCTATAATCCCCAGCTGAGGTACACCCACGGCGTCGATTTGACCTATTCGTTCCTCCAAGACCGTGAGAAATTTGGCCGTTACATAACGGTTCTCCAGGGAAAGGATGCTGATTACAATATCATCAGGGAGGATTACAGGCCAACCTATGTATTTGCCGGCAAGATAAAGCAGGATATCCCCCTCTTTGATTTTATCCTTAGATATGGGGGTGATTTTGAGCTTGTTTACGAAGACGATTCTGTTGGAATTTTAAGGGTAAAATATTAATTCTTTGTCGAGAATAAACAGTTAATTCTTTGTATTTGTTTAGCACCCTAAAGTCGAAATTCCTTTGAATGAACTCATCGAGAGCGTTGCGGGGGGTAGCCCCATCCGGGGACGCAGCTCCTTCGATGGGCACATCATGAATTTCGAAGGTTCAAAACAAATACAATTCTTTCAGATAGTCATCATCTTCAAGATAAGATTTAGCCTAAAACCAAGAAACAAAGAAATTAAAAAAAATAAAAAAGAAAAAGAAAGGTAATTAGGCCTACTTGGCCATTACCTCTTTCACGGTGCTTGTAGCAGTCGCGACTTCCATGTTGCTTCCCTTGAGGCTGTAATCCCCGTAGTTAGCCAACACAGCAGTTGCAGTTCTTGTATCAGCTGCACTGTAACCAGCTACAACCAAGGCAAAGTTCCCGGCTCCTGTGTCAATGAGCTCAATAAGGCCCTTTCCGGCTTCATAGCCCGCTGCACAGTCATCTGGGTTTCCTTTTGCTTCAGCTGCTGCTGCATTCGCACATGGCCCACCAACTAAGATGAGGTTCTGTGCCTTTACATCAGCTACTTCTGACGCAAGCTTTGTCGCACCAACATCGATTCTGTTGATGGTAACGGATTCAACAGCTTCTCCACCTTTACTGGAGACCGTTGCATCTGTCCCTATGACAAACACCTGAGGCAATCGTTGCTTCTTCGGATACCAGATGGTTAAGTCATCCGGGTCATTAGTTGGGTTATTCCATTTAGCATATGCACCCATGCTACTATAAGCATAGTTGGTGTTTGTCTCGTCTGATGGAGAAACAAACTTAACACTGACAGTGTTATTCGCCGATTCAGAGAAACCAACTTCACCACTCGCTGCAGTGAGGTTAAACTGATAAGTCATTGGGATGACGTTATCAAAGTCGTTCGCATCCGGAGTTGAAAAGTTTACTAATACCGACTGATTAACTCCACTGCTCCCCGTAGTTAAATTCAAAACAACTATCTTCAACCCAGCTTGTGTGTTAATTGCAATCGTATCAGTATCACCAATAACGGTCCCATCTCCATCCAAGTTAACTTGGATATCGAAATCGTTTGCTAATACGCTTGATGCGTTGTAGACAGCGAAAGTCGCACCACCTAGCTTAAGATCCGCATTTGCCGTCCTTCTGTCGGTTGTACTGGTAAAGGTCTTCTCAATCCTTTGGTTACTACCGAGGTTATCAAATTTAACCGTAGCAGTCTCCCCACTTTGAACTTTAGATGCCCCCTTATACCTAAGGGCATACGTCCTCCGTTCCCCATCAGACTGAGCCTTATCCGACACGATAAAATAATCATTTTTGGTAATTGTCGTGTTTTCTGTCAGAATCGTGTCATCATTGTTGTCTCCAACCTTCATAGCCGTCCCACCAGACGAATAAGCAATGGGAATAGTCGCTGAGTTGCCATCTCCATCAACAAACACAAGCTCATACTGGTCGCTCCCTGAACTTTTTATCTTGATGAGCTCTGTCTCGACGGTCTCAAGCCCTTCATACAGGATGTCCCAAGAGCCAAGGAATGCCTGTGGCTCAGCCATGTACTCGGTTAGCTTATGACCAGCTACAACAAAGTAGTCATCGTCTGCCTCAATATCCAACTCAATCTTATCAAGACTAAAAGTCGAATTGTCTTGGGAGCCAGTTATCAAAACGGTTACATCATCTATATCTTCATTACCAATCTCCAAGGAGCTGCTCGTTGCTGAATTAGTCACGTCGTTATCCTTGAGGAACACCTTGTCCGCACCGATAAAGAAATCAACTTGGTCGTTGGTTACATCCCCAGCTTCGTTTGGGGTGATGTCTGTTACACCAATTTGGATACCATCAGACAGAGTTGCCGTTTCACCATCAATGAGGGATCTGGTTGATTCCCCATTGACAATGAACTTTACAGTAATTGTTCCCGTATCGGTTATTGCACTTGTGGTAACCTCATAGTCCTTGCCTTTGATGTTGTAGGTCTTGGTTTCTCCCTCTTCAAGGGTATCTTTTTGGGAACCACCCATCAAGGTTAACTCAGCACTGAAGGGGTTTGATGAAGTGTCAGTCCTCCTAGCCTTAACAATTGTGTATTCCTTCCCAAGGATAGTAATCTTCTCATCCTCAAGATCGCCAAGGAAGAGTCCAGTTGTTGACTTGGAGCCAGTGCTGTCTTCTACATCGCTTTGGAGGGACTTCTTAAACTCAAGGCTGTACCTTGCAATAGGTTCACTACCTCTAACATAAAAGAAGTCTGCCATCACATCGTCATCATTCTCAAGCAATTTTACAAATCCTGAACCAACAGTTGAAGAATTAATGAGATTACCCCAGTTAATATACTGGTTATACCCAGCGGTGCCTTTTTCTGTTGTAACTTCCCCATCCGCCAAGAGAGAAAATTCGTCCTCATCGATAAGAGTTGTGATGTTTCGGATGTTCTCCCCATTTACATCAGAATCGGAGTTCTCCATTAACTCCAACTGTTTACCAGAAGTTCCAACACGCCAAGAAACACCTTCAACCGTAGCTTCCCCGCTGGTCTTTCCAACTTTTTTCGTAGCTGCAAACTGCAGGCTGACAGCAATATCGCTGACGCCAATGACATCTTCTGCTGCTGCTTTGTCACCAACAACCAATAGACCGGTAAACTTGCCGTCTTTGACAAATGGCGCTGGGTAATCAGCTAATCCTGCACCAAAAACACTTGCCCCTAGGGTAGCACCCAACATGGTAGCTCCTGTTCCCAGAGCAATAATCTTCTTCACTGTGTTATTCAATTTCATCTGTAAAACACCTCCTTGGTTTTTTTCGGCTATTTTCACACGCATTTCTTAAGCTGTGGATAAAGCTTACTAAGTCTCTTATTTTCCACCTTGGTATTTAAAGTTTACGCTATAAGGATTTACTGCAATATATATTTTACAGCATATAGAACACTACTGCAGAATCTGAAAAAAGGCATCAAATATAGGCGTATCGGTAGTAAGGCTGTGAAATCTGAAGCCAAGCTTATTGCAGGTATCTTGTATATCGGCAATATGGCTGTCAAGAAGCTTCTCATATTGCTGAGTTAACCTTCTGCTGATGTTGACGTTCATCTTCTCCCCCGTTTCAGAATCCTTCAGTTTAAAGTCGCCTTGTATGTTGATATCCCTTTCCTGAGGGTCTAACACCTGGATTATTTTAGCTTCCTGCCTTCCAAGTGCGTATAACGCTTCTCTAATTTCCTCAATAGGGATCAGGAAATCCGAGATGAGGAACACGAGAGCCCTGCTGCCGATGACCTTCTTATACTGAGTAAGAGCATCCTTTAGCATAGAGTGGCCCTTTGTCTTTAGGCCGTTAAGGTGGTCTACCATAGCAATAAGGTGCCCCATCCCCCTCCTTGGCTGGAAAACAGACAGGTCATCTGAAAAGGTGCAGAACTGGAATTTCTCGTTATCTTTCATCGCAAGGTACGCAAAACCGACCCCAAGCATGGAGGCATAGTCAAACTTGCTCATTTTCTTCCCAAAATTCATCGAAGCAGAGAAATCCATGATAATATGGAGGATTAAGTTGCGCTCCTCCTCATGGGTTTTCACATAAAGGTCATCTGTCCGGGCAAAAACCTTCCAGTCAATCATCCTTATGTCATCCCCCGGGGCATAGATTCGGTAATCCTTGAACATAACCCCGCGCCCAGCGGCAATGCTCTTTCTCTGCCCGATAAAGCTTGAGGTTACCCTTTTAGTGATAACTAGATTAAAACGATCCAATTCACTCAGAAATGATGTTTCGATTGTCATAGTAAACCAAAAGTATTTGTTTAGCACCTTCGAAATTCATGATGTGTTCCTCGAAGGAGCTGCGTCCCCGGACGGGGCGACCCCCCGCAACGCTCTCGAT
>CAZFPU010000166.1:0-4596 GCA_964521145.1 uncultured Methanosarcinales archaeon
GGGCCTTTGGCCACTGGTTCAAGTACTGGGCTGATAGACCTGTTACTTTTGATGGAACAAGCCAGAACACCGCGCAGGCTCATTGGATCGGAAGGGCATTGATAACTGACGATGAGAAGCTTGCTGTTGGGATCCTTCGCATGCTCGATTGCGGAGAGCGGGAAGGCTTTAATCTTGTCAACAAAAAAACAATCGATGGAAAAGAAGCAGTCGATATGCTCTATATGATACTCAACAAATCAAGAAAAGAAGCCCAGTCAATACTACAAGAAAGCGGCAAATTTGACAATGCAGAGATACTTGCTATCCTTGATAAGACCCATTGCGAGAATCCTCCAGAGGCATTCTTCATAACTTCCGATGACATGATAGGAAAAAGCGGGGTTTGGGCCCATTTTGGCAGCTGGGATTTCGAAAGAGCATTGATCTACAACACGCTCAAGAAGGAAGAATACGAAAATGACAGCGGGAAGGGAATACGATTTTTGCAAGAACGATTCAACTATAGCAAAGAGCAGGCAGAAAAAATCCATGCGGAAGTGCAAGGAGTGATCACGAGCGAACAGGCAAACACCTGGATCGCGCCATGGCCAGGTTATGCGGGGTTTAGCGGCTGCGGAAGTCCTAACAACAACGTACTACAGTGCGGAAATGGTTTCATGATAAATCTAACAAGCATGGAAGCATGGGCGCAAAGCCCGCAGGGCATAATCCATCCGCAGGAGATATCCTTCATGACTGACGAGGGCTATTTTGTCAAGCAGTACAATGAGTCCACCTATGTGATCAGCAACGGCAGATATCTTGGACTGGCTTTGATCAAGAAAGGAGAATCCTATGATATGGTACAGATGGACGCTGACCTGACTGCCTCAATGTTTACCAGAATGTTCTTCCAGGAGGGCCAAGACCTCAAGTATTTCAAGCAGTTTGCCGATGAGACCACTGTCTTTGGAACACGGATATTGGTTTGGAAAGTTGATTGGGACGCTTATTTGGGAAGAGGGAATACGACCCAGCCTTTAGACGAATAGAAGACTAATTTCTTTGATTTTTTTATTAAGATTACTGAGATTAGTTAGATGCAAATGAGGGCACCATCTTCTCGCCTGTCGATTGTTGCCTCAAAGGTGTGGCTGCCCCGTAGGGGGCGACCCCCGCAACACACTCGCGTCTAATTTCACTAGGCTCGACCTGATGATGGTGCCCGCATTTGCAAAATCAAGAAATGAAAAAATAAGCCATCATAAGGACAATCTTTAAATCCTGCAAGCAATCTTCTTCGACCATGGAACAATCTGTGTATGTGATAATCCCCGCGCACAACGAAGCAAAAAACATAGCTGTGGTGCTCAGAAAAACAAAAAAATACTCAAAAAATATCATCGTGGTAGATGATGGCAGCAAAGATAACACTCTTGAAACTGCAGAGAAAGAAAAAGTCATCGTGCTTAGGCATATTGTAAATCTTGGAAAAGGCAGTGCGCTTAAGACAGGCTGTGATTTTGCAATTCAACAGGGAGCCACTCATCTTATCGTTATGGATGCAGATACCCAGCATAAGCCAGAAGATATCCCAAGGTTCTTAGAAGAGCTAAAGGATCATGATGCCGTGCTCTCTTATAGGAAAATGCGAACGTCGATGCCGCCCATACTGAAATTCGGCAACTGGTTTTTGAACAAAAGCATTAAATATTTGTATGGGGTCGATATCAAAGACAGCCAGTGCGGCTATAGGGCCTTTAGCGTGCGGGCATACAAAAAGATCCGCTGGAAATCATCAGATTATAGCATGGAAAGCGAGATGATCGCAAAGATTGGAAAGTACAGAGTATCATTTAGCGAGATTCCAATCGATACTATCTATGCGGACAGATACAAGGGAACAACCATAGTGGATGGGATAAAAATCGTCCTCAATCTACTTTTTTGGAAGGTAAACAACATTTAAGATGGCAGCGCTTATAGGAATTCAGATCGTAGGGACACTCTTTAGCATCTTCATGATGTATTATATGTTCCTTCATTTTAAGAGAAAAGAATTTACTGCTAAAGAGTTCATATTCTGGATAGTGTTTTGGGGGTCATTTATCATGCTTATCTTATTTCCCCAGATTTTGGATCCGTTATTGATACAGGTCGGCATTGCCAGAGCATTGGATTTCTTCATAATTGTTGGATTTTTATTCTTGATATCAATTAGCATCTACACCTATACTATTGTTAGGAAAAACCAAAGGAAAGTCGAGGAGATTGTTCGAGAAATCGCGATGAGAAAGAAGTAACAATCCCTTATAATTTCTACTGTTTATTTTCTGTTTTTCAATACAAAACTATATTAATGCAAGATTCACTAAATATCTCATGGCCTCAGTAAATGTGATAAAATTTTTGGATAAGTACTTTGGGTTCTTACTCTGTTCTATCCTTGCGATTTTTTCTCTCCTACAATCAAAAAAAAAGAAAGAATACAAGAGTATATTGCTCATCCAGCTCTGGGGTGTTGGCGAGACGATACTATGCCTTCCGACCATTACGGAACTTCGAAAAAAATACAAAAAAGCAAAGATCGATGTATTGACAACGGATAGGACAAAAGATGTTTTTTTCCAAAATAAGGATATTGATTCGTTGCGGCTGGTATCGCTTAGCCCCTTTTCGCTGCTTCTTTTCATGCTCGCAAATTTCAGGAAATATGACCTGATCATCGATATGGAAGAGTATCTTAACATCTCAGCGATCCTGGCATTTTTCTTGGGAAAACAGCGCATTGGCTACAATCATGGGATGCGTTGCAAATTGTACACATTCAAGATACAGTACAATGACCAGCAGCATGTGAGCCAGACTTTTATGGATCTATTGAGCCCATTGGGCATCAAAAAAGAAATCATAGAGCTTCGAAAACTCAATTTTTCCAAAGAGGATGCGAAAAGTATGATTGCGATGCTAAAAATAATCAAACCAAAGAAACAAATTATCGCTCTGTCTCCTGGAGCCGCAGAATCCTCAAAGATCAGGATGTGGCCCAACGAAAAATGGGCGGCGCTCATCGATCTTATCCATGAGAAATATGACACGACCATTTTGCTGATAGGCGCGCAGGATGTCGTGCAAACCAATAATACTATAATCTCACTCATAAAAAAAGAGGACCAGGTGCATAACGTTGCCGGGCAAACAAATCTAAGAGAGCTCTTTGCGCTCATCTCAAAGATACATCTCATAATATCTATTGATTCAGGCCCCATGCATATCAGCGCTGCCCAAGGAATCCCAACTATCGGCCTTTTTGGGCCCAACACGCCAGTTCGTTTCGCTCCTTTTGGCAAGGGAAATATATCTATCTACAACCCCATAACAAAGCCAGTCATCAATGTGCATAAAGGTGAGGTTCCCAATCATTCCACAATAGACCATATGGCCAGGGTAACGGTAAGCGAGGTCATGGAAGCGATAACAAAGACCCATGCACTGCATCAGAAACACTAATAATCTCCTTCAAAGAGTTTTTTTAGAAAATAGAGTGTGGCCCTTTCGATCTTTTTGGTAAGAAATTGGAAGGAAATAGTAGGGACATTGTTTTGTGGATATTAGCAGTAATTGAATCTGAACAATGAGACAACAACACAAATACAAACAACCCACTCAATAAAACAAAAGTAAATGTCTGCCAAGCAATTTAATAGAAATTAAGTGATTACCCCAAATGCGCATATTCGCCATAGGTAAAGAAACCGATGAGCTGCTTCATTCTTGCCAATCGGGGGAAAAGATCGCGCTCAAGGTTCTGATTGTTTTCCAAGAGCTCAAAAATTTCTGGCTTAAATACATAGATTCCCGCATTCACGATATGCGTCGAGCTTTGCCTTGGCTTTTCCTGGAAATCGATGATATAATCACCATCTAGGATAGCTGTCCCGTATTTTTTGGTCTCTTCTCTGGTCATAAGCCCCATGGTCGCCAGGTTATTTAGTTCTGTATGCTTCTTGATCATTTTCGATAGATCAAAATCATTGTAGATGTCTCCTGACATGACAATGAAATGATTCAAGATGCGTGATTTTACCGATAATAAGGCGCTGGCACTGCCTTTTTCTGAAGCCTCGATGATTTCGACATTGATCTTTGCTTGGGAAATCTCGGAAAGAAGCTCGTTTGCGTGCCTACTGTGCTGCGTTATCAGGTATAGGTTGGTTATGCCATGCTTTGCGAAGAATTCTATTTGTTTCCTGATAAGGCTTTTTCCTTGCACTTGCTTAAGAAGTATTTGCTGATGATCTCCTTTGATGAGCAAAAGAGCAGTGTTTATCGATTGTCCTTGCAGCCCTTTCTTTAGGTAGAATTCGATTGCCTGGCTTCTTGACCGAATAACTGAATCGTCAACCTTGGAATCAATGACGCCTAGCAGGCCTGCATCGATACTGATCGCGATCTTTTTCTTTATTGCTTTTTTCATGAAATCATATGGTTGATTGCGTTTATGTGTTTTTTATACCGGTATGAAAAAGTAAGAAATAGTAATACTTTTTATACTTTTCTATCCAAAATTAGGCAAAATTTATAAACAAAAAGTATGAATTAGTACTACTAAAT
>CAZFPU010000167.1:0-4582 GCA_964521145.1 uncultured Methanosarcinales archaeon
CACACACAGATCATTGGGTGGTAGTTTGTCGCAATGGCCTGAACCCAATACCTAATATTGGAGAGCAGCTCATGTAGTACTTTTTTAATAATCGGGAAGCCCCCTCCCTTTAGGGCGAGGAGGGGTCACTTGAGATTAATTTAATCAAAAGCAAGCGCAATCTTGTTGCGGTATTTAGTGATGAACGCATGCAGATTTTTTCTTTGCATTATCTTTTTCTTGATGCTTTGATAAGTCATTTCCATTGCGTATCCAATGAAGCTTCTGTTAATTATGATGCTGTAATTGATAGATCTTTTATTGGAATAGTGCAGTTTGTAGGGCTCGCTTCCTCTGCTCAGGTCAATGGTTGGCAGTTTTTGAGTAAAATATCTTTCGAACGAATGCTTTAAAAGAATACCTCCAAGCGAAGCTCGCGCATAGCTATGCTCGTAGGAGCCAAGAAAGCCAAGATATCTGTTGTTGTAATGCAATCCATAATGGATAGCAATTGGTTTTTTATCCAAGAGGATCACCCATAGATGAAGCCATTTGTCATGCATAAGATCAACACTAAGCGTATCAAAAAAACTACCATAGTTTTTATCTGAAAACATGCTCGGTGCGCCCTTTCTTTTCCACCAGCCTACATGCTGCCCGTATAGCACTTGTAGGATATCTGAAACTTCTGCTGGGTCATCGACTTGTTTAACTTCCATGACACCTTCTCTTTGCAGGATGCGCTCCCCCCTTCGTACTTCAGCAGTATCTATTATTTTGGAAAGCTGATCCCAATTGATGGTCTTAAGATCCAAAGAAAGGCATTCGTTGGCAAAGCATGTTTGAAAATAAATGGCTTTTCCTTCAAAGAATTTTTTTGAGAAATGCAGGGTGGCAGAACTTTGAGGGACTTCGTCAAAGTGCATGCTTTTCCATTTTTTTTTGAGCAGAAGATGGCTATAGAATGCATCCAGAACTGATCGTTTCTCTTCGCTGATTATGAAATCCGCATAATCGATCAGCGGGGTCCCGATAAATTCAATTTTTTGGCCGCTTATCATCAGAGGAGCAATGCCAACTAGAACCTCTTCCTTTTTTGCCAGCAATATGAGCAATCCGCGATCCTTGCCAAAGCTAGCCCACCAATTGGTTATCCATTCATGCGTAAGAAATATGACATTCGTCTCGCTTTTTAGAAGGAGGGCATTCCAAATATCTCGCAATTCAAAAAGGCCTTCAAGCGTAGTTATTTCAGAAACCTGCATACTCTCATCCAAAAAATCGCGCATATATCGGAGCGAAAAATTCCCCAAGGCCAGTCACTTTTATAACAAACATCTCGATTGGATCATCAATCTCTATAGGGACACGCTTTAGGTTGAAGGCAAGCTTTGTGTTAGACCCATAGCGTGTCGAGAGGGCACAGAAAAATCCTTGCCTGCTCATCCATTCATCAAGATCCTTACTGATATCTTGCTTTTGACCATTAGGGTAGGTAAAAACAAAGACTGGCTTTTGCGTGTGGCGCTCGATTGTTTTTTTTGATTCTAAGATCTCAGCCTGCGCTTCAGAAAATGTCATTTGCGTGAGTATGGGATGAGTCACCGTATGCGCGCCGAATGTGATCTTATTGCTGCTCATGGAACGAACATCTTCCCAAGAGAGAAAAATATGAGAGAGTTTTGGGATCGTCACCTTTGCTCGCTTAGCAAGCTGCTTGAGAATAATAAGCTTCTTGCCATTGTTTATCCTCTTTAGCCGCTCCACTATTGTTTGAATCGCGTTCTCTTTGTCTCTTAATGAAACCTGGCCAAGCTCATGGACTGAAATTCGCTTTTCTTTCGTATTTTTTATGATATAGGCTACCTTATCCCACCAAAAAAGCTCATCATTGCCTATGTGTCCGCTGGCAAGTGAAATAAGCGCTGGCAGTTCGTATTTTTTTAGAATCGGATACGCTACAGAAAAATTATCGGCATATCCATCATCAAAAGTGATAAGAACTGAATTCTGGGGCAGTTTCTTTTTCTCCATAAGGTCCTTGAATGAGATCACATTGCAGTTCTTTGCAAGGAATTTCATCTGCTCCTCAAATTGCGAAGGGGTTGCCGTGAAGACCCTGGAATCAAGGGATGTTTTTTTAGGATAGCCGATGCGATGATACATAAGAATGGTTATCCGTTTCTTTCTGGAGAATGAGCTAAGCAACAGGAGCAAATCATGTGCCCCGCTGTATCTAAGTCCCTTACCGACTATTTTTTTAAGTGTATAGTGATTCATATTATTTACAATTTCCTTATTGTTTTTGGTTTCATTGGTTGCTATCTCCGCTATATGTTAGTGTACACCGATGTGTATCGGTTGACCATGACTCCTAGGTCAAATTGCCGCGCTTTCCTTAGTGCATTCTGTTCGAACTGGATCCTTTGCTCGGGATGCTCCATTAGCTCAACAATTGCTTTCTTGAGCGCAAAGGAATTTTTTGCAGGGACAAGCAGCCCTTCCTTGTAATCCTCAATGATCTCCGAAAACCCGCCCGTGGTCGCAACGATAGCTTTGCCTGCGCTCAGTGCCTCCAGTGCAACGGTTGGAAAATTCTCATGGTGGGAAGGAAAGACGCAGATGGTCGCTTTCTTGTAGAGCTGCGCTAGCTTTTCTTGAGTTAGGTAGCCAAATTTCTTGGTATTTGGAAGCGATATATTCTTCTTTAGCTTGCCTCGGCCAACCAGCCAGAATTCATATTGGGGCAGATCTTTTGCTGCGCGAAGCAACTCCCAAATACCTTTCATTTCGATAAGGCGGCCAACAAAAAGCACGATTTTTTTTTCTGGTTTGCCATTTTGCGCTAGTATTCGACTTTCATCCACACTGTTTGCACTGCTAATTCGATATTTGCTTGTCTCGATACCATTTGGAATCACCATGCTTTGATATCCAAACTGCTTCTGGACATAGAAACTCAGCCATTTGCTTGGCGATATAAGTGCTGAAGCGTTCTTGCATGCCTCCTTCGCAAAATGCCTAAAGAAGATATCCTTATTGAGATATTCACAACCATGGAAGGTTATTATTTTCTTGGCGTGCGCGTTCTTGAAGACGTAGCCCCAAGGCAGAGACATATGGCAGTGGATTATATCAAAAGAATGCTTGCGAAGCATTTTTCTTATTTGCAGCCTTCCAATCGTTGCGAAATAGATCGTGGGCAAAAGGGTCCTTGGCAGGATGTGGAAGTGCACATTTTTGATATATTTTGGCCGATGCGTGCAGGTAAGCAGGTGCACATCATAGTTTGGATTCTGGGAAAGCAGCCGCGCGTGCTCCCATGCGATCTTCTCAGCGCCACCGGTCTGCGGAGGAACCAACGTCGAAGCGATGAGAATTTTAGTTTTGGTCATTGGGATTGTGGGGTGGATGTTTGTATAAATAGTTTGCTTTGCTATTTTTTTAATTGGAAATTTTTATTTTAATATTTTAAAAGGCTAAGTTATTTAGGCCGCACCAAAAGGCCAGGCAACTCACTGTGTTCGTTGCGGCGGAGCGTGCGGCTTCTATACTATTGTTATCCTAGTGCAAGGTATTGTTTTCATGAACCCCGCCGCGCCTAATGGCTTTTTTTTAATTTTTTTGTAATAGGGATATGATAACAAAATGTAAAAAATATGGTCTGTGTTTAAACTTGAAACCTCACCCTGTTATTTCCTTCACCTTATAGATCTGCACATTTCCATTATCATACACTTTCTCAAGCACCGAATCATAAAGGGCCTTTCTGCTTTCTGGCAGGGGATCTCCTAAGATAAGGCTTGGATACAAAAACAGGGCATCATTGACCACAAGGTACTCTATCTTGTAGTCTCTTATGGTATGGCGATAATAGCCGAAGTGATGGGTTGTTGCAAGGAATTGTTGCACATCTTCTGGCTTCTCTATCTTGAAGAAATCTGCCGCATAGCCCTCCGAGAGCACCCGCAAACGAAATATTCCTGAAAAGATATCAAAAACGGGGATGTCGCCAAGAACCACTGCGTTAGGATCCTGTTGTTTGAGCCAAAAGCCTGCATCATAGAGCGATTTTGTTCTCACATCTGCAAATTCCGCGACCATGTCTGTTCCCAAAGGTCGATTGAAAATGGTGGGGGAGTGCGCAAGAAAGATGCTTGCGCTAAAACAGATCAGGATCACGCAAAGAAACAATAGGGTCCAGACAATTTCCTTGGTTTGCTTTCGTATCCAATCAAATGTGTACGCCGATAATACGCAAACAGGAATTGCCATGAACCAAAGATAGGTCTGGGATACCACGTCCCATCCGGTTGCAAGCAAAATCAAGAGCAGTGTATAGAGGCCAATTCCGAAAACAGCAAAAAAGTGCATGAATGCCTGCACCGTGCTGTTGCTATCTGACGCTGCCTTTCGTAGGAAGAGAAGAATGAATCCGATGCCTCCAAGTCCAAGAAAGACTGCCTGCGATGCGAACATGAGCGTATTCTCATAGGGCTTATTGATGTGCACCTGGGCAATAGTGCCATCCTTTACAAATGCCGAGTCTAAAATGCTGCCTATATAACTGATATCTTGGGCCAACAAAACCTTGGTTACAAAG
>CAZFPU010000168.1:0-4566 GCA_964521145.1 uncultured Methanosarcinales archaeon
CCCAAAATTATTGCTAGCAGCAATAGAAAATCTGCATCTTGGAATAAATCATGCTATCTCAGCTTATCTCTCCCATTATGAAAAGAAAAAGAAAATCCCTGAAACTGTCATGAAAGCAACACTTGAAAAAAAAATAGAATCAGTTTTCAAGTACGCAGATATCAAGCACGCCACATTCAAGGATTCGATCTTAGAGATAGAATCAATCGTGCAAAAGCACAGGAAAAGCCCGATGGTCTTCAAAAGAAAGGAGGCTTTGGTCATCTCAACCAAATCCTACGAGCTCACCATCCTTACCCATCAACATGCCAAAACCCTGCGAGACAATGCAAAAGTATTTATAAATCACTTACTCTTCAGCCTCCCTTATAGCTAGAATCATGGAAGAGTCATACGAAGAGGCAGTTGCCGAATTAAAGAGGATTGATCACTTGTTCTACGTGAGTCTAAAATACACAAGGACTGTGGACATGATGAAGCACATGCTCGATCGCATGGTTGGCATGTTCCAATTTGGCATCCTCTGCCTCCTTAAGAAGAAAAAGATCGACAACAAACTGACCCTAATCCCTGAAAACAACGCGATGCGAATCGCGCTTGTCTTGGAGCATTATCCTGATGAAGAGCTTAAGCAGTTCATCCAATTCTACATTCGATTAAGAAAGCTGACCAAGGCCCCATTCTCAAGAAGAGAGGAATTTAGAAGGCACGTCACCATGACTGCCACTTTGGATAACAACGAGATAGTCGAGATAGACATAGACAAGCTAAAAGAGTACTATGACTTAAGCAGGATCTTTGTCAAGTACCTTAAAGTGCAGATCCGAGGCGAGGAAGAGTTCTGATGCATGAGCATTTGAAGTCATCTCTGCAAAAAAAGGGATGGCAAAGAGAGCAGATAGAGCACGTGCATCATGTGTTTTCAAGGGCGCAGCAAAATAAACATCCCTTATCGCATGGCTTTGATTCCATCATGTATTGGTTCTCGCTTTTGGTCGCCGTCATTGGAAATTTTATTGTCGCGATTGCCCTGCTTCCATTCCTGCTCATATTCAAAGGATTTTTTCTCTTTGTTATAGTCACTGTCATTGGATTTTCCTTTGGCATGCTTTTTGAGGTTTTGATACGATCACTGTGGCGCCTTGAGAAGAGGCATCATCTGCTGCTTGTTGTGCTTGTTCCAAGCATTGCGCTGCTTACCATAATCTCCATGGTGGTGCTTTCCAATCAGCTGGAATCTTCAGTTGGGTTAGAGTCGCTGCATAATCCGCTTATTATCGCGATTGCCTATGCTGCTTCGTTTATGATCCCCTATCTGTTCTATCAGACTTTTTCGAAGAAATAATTTTGATCAGAGCGTTACCGATTCTTTTTTTGTCTTTGGCACTGAGTAAATAACGACACCATCGTGCAATGGACTGCCATTAGCCTCAATATTTCCATTGATTCTTAGAAGATTAATAGTATCTCTCATAGCAACCGAATCTATTGGATTGCCCAGGGAGCGTGCGTGTGCAGCGTCGATATCGCTGATCTCTACATGCTTACCTATCGCATCAAGAACATCATGGGTATACCGTAACTTATTCTCATCAAATCCTAGCAATATCTCAAGTGGGAATTGAACTTCTACTCTCGGTCTTTGCCTAAGCAACGGCGCTGTCTGCTCACGTAAATTGTACTTATAGAAATTAGGAACAAGCTGGTCAGTATCTACTATGCGAGGAGTGTACTCCTCTTGTTTTTTCTGGATGAAAATTGCCGATGTCGCTCCCTCTATCCCATGACTTCCTTTCATGAACTCCGCTAGGATAGCGTCTTGGATTGCGCTTAGGCCAGAAACGATAGGAAGATACCCAGAGATCCCATTTTTTCCAAGGTCTATGACTTCTGCGCTCTTTCCCTCGCTCATATCTTCTAGAAGAAGTCCCATGGCTGAACCACTCGATCCGATCGCCTTTGTAAAGACCAGTGGAAGGGTATTGTCTAGAGATGGATGGCTTTGAGAGAAGAACAGCAAATTCGCATAGGAAGTAGCGTACTGGCCTTCCTCGCTTTGAAAAAAAGGAATGGGAGCATTATGAAGCACTTTCTGGATAATTGCGTTATCAGAGGGCAATCTGAAATATTTCAATCCGACATGGATATCCTTTCCAAGCGACTCTGACTCATAGCGGCCTATGGGGACAAAAAGATCCTGGGAAAGTATCACTTTTCCAAGATCCCCTTTCACATCGAATTTGAAACTCCCTGCTGCAAACGCTTTTTGCAATTCAGATGAGGTTTGCCAGGAATTGGAATAAAAGCTCATTTCAGACGGAAATCATAGTCGATTTATAAATTTTGACTCATATTCTCAAAGGAAATGGATGGGTAATATGCCAAGAAATATTGATATACTCAAGGAAAAATGCTTATCCATGAAACAAACCATCCTTATCGTCCACGGAGCATCTGGATCGCCCCAAGAGAATTGGTTTCCCTGGCTAAAACATGAACTCGAGAAAAAGAATTTTGAGGTTTTTGTACCAACATTTCCAACACCAGAGAACCAGACATTAGATCATTGGATGGAAATTTTTGAAAAATATAAGGAGAAATTAAATCAAAGATCGATAGTTATTGGGCATAGCCTTGGCGCAGCGTTCCTGCTCAACATCCTCGAAAAACAAAAAATTGGCGGTGCTTTCTTTGTCGCTCCCGTTGGTGGTACAGTCGATAATGAATACTGGGAAGGCATGAGGACATTTGCCGATAAGAACTTCGATTGGGGTGCAATTGGAAAAAACTGCAGGCATTTTTTTGTCTATCATTCAGATAACGATCCATATATTCCAATTGATCATGCGAAGGTACTCTCAAAAAATCTTGGCATACAATTGACATTCGTGCAGGGCGCTGGCCATTTCAACCAAAACTCTGGTTATGTCTCATTTCCCCTGCTTGAAAAAGATATACTTTCCCTCTCAAAACATTTATAAGCGATTTTTAAATTCTTTAAACCTATGGCGGTCGTAGTGTAGCTTGGCAGCACAGGGGACTGTGGATCCCCTAGGTCGAGTTCAAATCTCGGCGACCGCCCTCTTTTTTCAGTGAGGTTGAGCATCCACAGATGTGCAAGCGTAGATTGCTCATGAAATCGCATACGTATTCTCTGCACGCTCGCAACTCACTCGATGCCTCATGTCGCTCCCAATCGACGAAAGGATTGAATATCGGCGATTGCCCTCTTTTTGCTTCTTCTTGTGCTTAGACCGAAAGTAAGGTTCAAGATTGAATATTTATATCACTTCAAAGTGGTAATTAAAGAAAATATTTATAAAGCTGGCTTTTTAGCATAGTAAAAATGAAGACTAAACACGCAGTGGCACTAGGAGCCCTTATTGCGTTGCTAGGCACTCCAACTATTGCCCAATCGCAAACCTCTTTTGATACTCTTTGGGGAAACAGTACTCAGAGGCCTTCGAAACCTAAGAGAAGCATGTATGAAAGAAATCCTAATCCTTCATATGCTCCAAGATACGATTCGCAAGATTCGCCACGATCAAATCCGCAAGGAAGAACGGTATCTCCCTATATTCGCGCTCCGGCATTTCTTTGGCAAATTCCTCAAGGCGAAACTCATGAGCAGCCTAGGCACGCAGAACCTGCAATACGACCAAAGGCATTGTGGCTCGATAACGTGAGTGTTTCTTCCTCAGAAAAAAGAAATTGCACTGAGCTCGAAGCAATAGTTTCTCTGGAAAAAAGATCAGAACCTGGTTTTTTTGTCCCAATAAGAATAAGCTACCAAGACCTGCAAGCAACAACGAATGCAGAAAAATTCCATCTAAAAATCGCCAATCAGTCCTACTCTGGAGCAGATCTTAGCAAAGCAAAACAATTAATCTACGATTTTAGCAAAGGGGCGTTGCGAGAAAAAATAGTCGATGCGCTCTCTTCTGCGCCTGCCTTAAGGGACAAGCGCGCCTTGCTTTTTGGCTCGGTGCTTGATGCTTATGTCGATGCTATCTCAAGACAAATGGATTCAGGACAAGAAACCAAAGACTACTGCCTAAAAATTCCAAATCGATTTCTGCAAGCTTCCATGAAGATAAGTGCAGAGATATCAAAGAGCCAAAAAAAACTGACTTTTTATCAACATATCGACGATGAAAAGTACATCTTATTCCAGACCGGAGTTGCCATCGGCGGATTTCATTACGATAAAGCCGGCAGGGGGAGGGTGTATGCATCTCCTGAAGGGACCTGGTACTTGAGTCGGATTGTCAAGAACCCAACCTGGTTTCCCCCACCTGCCTGGGCGGCAGTGAGCAGTCCTCAATACGATGAAAGAAGTCCTCTTTTTGGATACGCAATGGAGCTCACAAAAAAGTCGCAGTCGCTTGCCGAGGTCTATGGGCAAAGAAACGGCCTAATGGATGGAGAGCAGGGATACAACGGGATTATGATCCATGGAACAAAGGATATTCTAAGCATACGCTATGCAATATCACGAGGATGTTTTCGAGTTGCTGGGCCCCCAATTTATGATCTTGCAAGCGGTCTTTCTCGATACGCCTTCAT
>CAZFPU010000169.1:0-4542 GCA_964521145.1 uncultured Methanosarcinales archaeon
GGAGTAAGAAAGAAGCTTACCATCTATAAGAGCCTTGGATTCAGGGGCTTTGTTCGGGGAAAGAAGTTGCCAGGCGCAAAGCGAAGAAAAACCGTATGCGGCCACAAGGTAAATGACAAGATCAGTGCTATAAATCTCAAAGTCAAGAAGGAAGGCGGAAAGAAATTAGCTGAAGTATTCCCGCAGGCTGAAAAGAAGAAAGACGAGAAAGCGAAGAAGTAAGTTTTGTTAGAAATGATGGTTAGCGGGCCTAAAGTCGAGCCTTGAGATACTAGAAGCGAGTGTGTTGCGTGGGTTGTCCCTTACGGGGCAGCCACACCTTGAAAGCAACAATTGACAGGCGAGAAGCCCGCTAACCCGAGCGCAGCGAGAATTTCGAACAAATTGCATCAGATCAAAATAATAATACCAAAGTTTCAATAGGAGTGATTGATAGTATCCATGGCTAAGGCAAAGACTAAAACAGAAAAAAAAGAGATCATCCAGCCAGAAGTGAACATTGGCATGGTTGGTCACGTCGACCATGGAAAAACAACCTTACTCGAGCGCCTCTCAGGCGTTTGGGCAGACACGCATTCTGAGGAGATAAAGCGCGGCATTACAATCCGATTAGGGTACGCTGATACTGTTTTCTACAAAGAAGGGGAGGATTTCACCACCGCTCCAAAAAATCCAGACAATGCAACCGTCGTTAGAAAAGTAAGTTTTGTCGACGCGCCAGGACACGAAAGCCTCATGGCAACCATGCTTTCAGGAACCACCATAATGGATGGCGCTCTGCTTTTAGTTGCTGCCAATGAAAAATGCCCGCAGCCGCAGACACGAGAGCATCTCATGGCTCTTGAGATCATCGGCGTAAGAAACGTCATCATAGTCCAAAATAAGATAGATCTGGTCGATGAAGAGCAGGCAGTCAAAAATTACGAGCAGATAAAAGCATTCACCAAAGGAACATCATTTGAGAATGCCCCAATAGTCCCAATCTCAGCGGCGCACAATATCGGAATATCTTCTCTTATTGAGGCAATTGAGGAAGTGATCCCAACGCCAAAAAGAGATACAACGAAGGGACCTATGTTTTTGGTTGCAAGAAGCTTTGATGTGAATAAACCGGGTACTTCATTTCAAAAATTAGTAGGTGGCGTTCTAGGGGGTTCCATGAAGCAGGGTCTTCTTGAAAAAGACCAGGATATTGAGATTCGACCAGGTAGGACCATGATGGAGAAAAACAAGCCGGTATGGAAGCCAATCACAACTAAAATCCTAGATTTAAAGTATGGCGGTGCATCAGTTGACTCAATGGGCCCTGGCGGAACTGCAGGAATCCTCACATCACTTGATCCCTCAATAGTAAAAGCTGACCAATTAGTGGGTTCAGTCGTTGGCTTGCCAGGAAAACTGCCTCCGGTGCATTATACTCTGGTATTAAAGCCATTCTTGCTTGAGCGAGTCGTAGGGACTGAAGATGAGACAAAGGTTGAAGCCATAAAGATGGGCGAGCCTTTGATGTTGAATGTGAATTCAGCAGCGACCGTTGGCATTGTCCAGGAAATGAAAAAAGGAAATCTACATTGCAATCTCAAATTGCCAGTATGCGCAGACATCGGAAGCAGGGTTACCATCTCAAGAAGGATCGGAAATAGGTTTAGGCTGATTGGGTATGCTGAGATCGTGCAAGGGCAGTAATTTTATTTTCTTATAACTTACTTTAGAGTTTTAGCATCATCAGGTCGAGCCTTGCACTCTTACTCATAAGGACGAACATCATTGTGCCTTCGGCGTAATTTAGTGCGATGCCTGCGCTCCAACGAAATCGTTCGTTGACACCGACATGCGATTTCGCTACGCTCAATCCCCTGTAACCGAGGGGCTGAACGAAGTGAATGCCACACTCACCTGCCAGACTTGGTGGGAAGCTGGTTCATAACGCTACGGCATCGCCTAGTTATAGTAACGAGGGTGAATGAGGGCAGCGAGGTCACCTCAGCAGGCCACACCTTTAAAGCAACATTAACCGGCGAGAAGATGCTAAAAATCCCTCGCATAATCTTTCATACGTCAATTCCTACTACAATCTTTAAATATTAGAAACAATCAATATAAAATTATGAACCGCAAAGCAATGAGTTTTGTTAGAATAATCCTGCTCATATTCATAGTCATCTTCTTGTACTTTCTAATAAAATTCGGATGGAATGGCAGGGCAATGGTAGCAAGCTTCGCTTCTTTGTTCAATTAGGATTCAATCAAGGACCAATTCAAACGTATCCTCGCTTGAAAAATTCCAAAGTTCCTTCCACGATGCTTCGGTAGCCAAGAAATCGATTTCTATGCATCCGCGCTCTATTGCCCTAGATATCTGCTCTTTTATGAGCTGCTTTCCTAAATTCATGACATCTGCGTTTCTGGTAACACAAAGGACATAATACACTTTATTGAAAATAATGCCAAGCCCGACCGCTTCTGTCTTATTCTCGATCTGTATCCCAATAAGATCAAGCATGCCTTTATCGAGAGCCCATTTGATCATGGTTTTCATGCATGACACGTGGTCTGCATCATAAAAATCAGATTCGCTACCAAATCGCTCTTTGCTCAGCTCAGATAATCGCTCAAAATCAGCAATCTCGTTGATTTTCAAGGCAGGTTTTAATTCCTCTACCTGGCGAAGGTCATAGCGCACGTTCTTTCGATGTTTTTTTGAGAAGCTTGCCAGGTACCCTTCAAAGCTGGTGTAATTCGTTAAAGGCAAAAAATAGCGCTTCTGGCATGGAATAAATGCATCATGCTGCTTGGCATCTTCCTCTTCAATGAAAAACAACTCAAGAGGTCTTGGAAAATGACCGCAAACTTTTGCAATATACTCTTTCTTTGAAAGCAAAAACCGGTTTCGCTCCATGAAATCATCACCAAAATAGATGTACTTGGCTTTTTTTGGATCATGGACCAAAGGAACTACCCCTATCTCCTCATTACCCTCAAAGCAGAGCATGAAATGAAACTTAAAATGAGGCAGATGAAACATCCTTCGAAATTCCCATAGGTCCCATAAGGTCTTCTGGGGGCAGTATTTTTGCCAAAGGCTTTTGCAAGTAGGCTCATCATCGATGATTTTTATAGAAAGAGCTGATGTAGCTGTTGGTTTTGTTATGGTGTTTTGTTTTTCCAGACGCTGCATAAATTCCTTGCCTTGTTTTGAAAACTATAAATGATGAATTGTTTGGATGTTTTTAAGGTTTGTTATTAGGGGTTAGTGGAAAATGGTGGTCAGCGGCACAAAGGTCGAGCATATTAAAATTTACTAATCAATCGACAAGGGGGTTGCCCTGGTGGAAATGAGCGCATTTCCGGCATGCCAAAAATCCGCAGATTTTTTAGCAAATCCGGGGAATGTCGATCCTCTAAAGAAACCTCGGATGCGAGAAGCCGCTGACCCGAGCGCTAGCGAGAATTTTCCACTAACTCAATTCGAAAAACACAACCTCTGAACCCTATCGGCAAAACTTATACCCAATCATCTTATACAAGATTTTTGCAGCAGCAAAATCAGAAACATAGGACACATCATTCTTTTTTGGGCTTAGCTCCACAATATCAAACCCAACCACCTCTTTTTCCTGGAAAACTTGGGCAATGAAACGAAGAAACGGATAATAGAGCAGGCCTCCGGGTTCTGGATTTCCAACATGAGGGATCAACGAAGGATCAAGACCATCAAGATCGAGGGTGATATACACCTTATCTGAAAGCTTTGAGAGCGTTTTTTGATGCCAATCATCGTTTTGAGAGATATCTTTTGCAAAGAAGACAGGTATCTTATTCTTTTTGATAAACAAAGCTTCCTCTGCGAATATGCTGCGAATTCCAACCGGCACTACATTCCCTGTCAGCTCATGCATTCGTCTTCCGGCGCATGCATGGCTTTTTTTGGTTCCATCGTAGACATCGAGCAGATCGCAGTGGGCATCTATTTGCAATACTGAAAGGCCAGCATATTTTTTCTTGCAGGCCAAAACAGAAGCAGCGCTTATGCTGTGTTCGCCACCAATGATTATGGGTAATTTTTTCAAATCGAGTATCTGGCTAGTAACATCAGTAATATTAGAAAAAATAGTATCTGTAGTAGTATTGGTGCCGATTGCAGGCAACGTTCCAATCCCTGTGTCGCAAGGATTCGTTCCAAGTTCCTCATCATAGTGCATCACGCTTCTGGAAGCAAGCTGCATGTATTTTGGCCCATTCTTGGTTCCTTTTATGCCAGTAGTCGTTCTCTCGAATGGGACTGGCAGGATTATCGCTCTCGAAGAATTAAAACTGCTTGCTTTCTTATCAAGATCGAAGAAATTATTTGGTCTTCTAAGGCATTTCATGCAGATTCATCTCCTTGCCTGCGCTTTTGGAGAAAAAACATGCGAAGAAATCAATTCAATGCTTGAGATAGATGTGTTCTGGATGGCTCCTTGGGAAATCCATGCCTCTTCGAACCACTCGTTTGGTGAGCTTTTGCGCGCCAAAAGCCTTCGCAAGAAGATCAACTGCCTT
>CAZFPU010000170.1:0-4501 GCA_964521145.1 uncultured Methanosarcinales archaeon
CTATGCAACCGGCCAGTCCATCCTCGTTGGGTGCGAGCAAGGCTATCTCTATGAATACCTGGCAGACGCTACACTTAAGCACGCGTACAAGGTATTTGAGCAGCCGATAAAAAAAATAGAGAAGCGCGATGATCAGTTGGTTTTGATTGATGAGCAGGGAAGACACTATACATTCCAATGACCCCATGACAAAGCATTTTGAAAAGCAAGATCTCTCTGATCTAAAGGACGAATTGAAATCAATCATCTTGAACAAAGGGATCGCTTGGGGATCTGGTCTTGATAAAAATAATCGAAGATATGCCTGGACCTCAGATACCAAAGCGTTTCTTCTTGATCAGAGGGGGCTATATTTGACCACAGAATTGTTCCTTGATAAAATAAGAAAATATAAGCCGGATGCAATAGGAGGCCTTACCTTGGCATCGCATATCATCGCAAGCGCGATAGCCTACAGAGCCCACGATGCTGAGCAGTATGATGCCTTTTTGGTGCGTCGGGAGAAAAAAGAGTATAATATGGCAAGGCTCATTGAAGGTCCTGATATAAGGGGCAAGAATGTTATCATTATCGATGATGGACTGAACGCGGCTGGCTTTGCCAAACAGGCGATAGAATCAGTGGAGGGGATAGGCTGCAAAGTTCTTGCAATAATTGTATTGACAAATTTCGAGCGGGCAGATTTTGTGGAATTGCAATCAAGAAATTACACTATAGAATCCATATTCACCTTGCAGGAGCTTGGCCTTGATGCGACACGTAGTGAGGTTGATCCACAACTATACACGCTCAAATGGAGATTCTGCGTTGTTAACAATTCCGATTATAGCGCTCCAAAGTCATCTCCTGTCGTAGATAATGAGAAGATATACGTGGGCAGCGATCAGGGCAAGCTCATGTGTTTTGATTTTCATGGCAAGCTGTTATGGGAATTCACGACAGAGCCAGATACGCATGGTGTGCATCAAACACCGATCATAGTGGATGCAATGGTTATTTTTTCGGCATATGATGGGTTTGTATATGCTCTGGATAAGGAAAATGGCGAGCTGATCTGGAAACATAACATCTCCTCATTTAGCGGATCTTCTCCTATTTATGATAGGGAAACAAACACTGTTTTCGTCGGGACAGAAAACAAGACTGTGCAGGGGGGACTTGCGGCCATAGATGCAGCAAATGGGAAAATCAAATGGGAATTTTCCACAAACAATCATGTCCCCGCAAGAGCAGCCATTGCCAACGAAAAAGTCATTTTTTCATCAAACGACGCTCATATTTACTGTCTTGACAAGAAAAATGGAGCGCTCATCTGGAAATTCCGATGCGGCAAGGATGTGAAGGGAAGGTTAACAATAGATGAGAACCGATGTTATGCGACATCTTTTGATGGGCATATTTATTGCCTTGATTTGGATGGGAAGCTTATCTGGAAGCGTAGATTAGGCATACGATTGTATAATGCTCCCTTGATCGTCGATGAACTGGTGGTTGTGGGGTCTGATTCAAAACAAGTAACTGCGCTTGATAAGAGAAGCGGCAAGGTGCAGTGGTATTTCATGACCAGAGGAACGATACAGAGCTATCCAACGCTTTTTGAGGATAAGATATTCATCGGGTCACGCGATGGGTGTATCTACATCTTGGATAAAAAGGGAAAACTAGTCTGGCGTTTCATAACCAGCGGCGCGATAACTTCATCACCGACCTGCCATAATGACAAATTATTCGTGAGCGGCAATGATGGATACCTGTACTGTTTTGAGAAAAGAAAAAAAACAGATTGTGATTAATTAGTATTTCCCGGGTTTAATTCCCCTCACCCCGATCGCTTTTTTCCCCAAAGGTATGGGCAGTTTGGCTGGGTGTAGTTTAGTCACAATTGCTTTTTGGCACTCAGTGACTAAAATAGTAAACATTCCAGCATTGCTTTTTTTCAATAATCGGAAAAGTCCTATCCCTTTAAGGACGAAGAGGTGTCGCTTTGATTCAAAAATGCCTCTGCCAGAGGTTCTATCTCGCTTTCCTCCCTATCAAAGGAATAATCAAAAATCGCGCAGCTCCATAGATGAGAATCATCGACCACATCATCCAATACAGCAGTTGCATCTTCTTCACATGGGGTTGCAAGGCGCTTTGCAGCTCATTGAGCCTTGGAGGGTCTTGCCCTTTTAGGCCCGGCAAGATAAGGCGACCATCAGGGGTTTTGTTGATGCTTGTTTGAGAAGTTGATGGCCTTGAGCCATAAAAATTCTTTACTGGATAGCCCGCGATCAGGGATTTAGATGGATCTTGTATCCAGTCGTTATGCGAAAATGCGGCATACGTTGCAGAGCATGCGTCATATTGGTCGACTATGCGATAAAAAGGTCCGCCATTGATGGAATGATCAAATGTCCAGGTGATTCTCTCGACATTTTCAGATCGTTGGCATCTCTGATTAAGATTGAACCAATAATCATAGGGATCGCAGCGATTGTTCGCTGCAACATTGTCTTTTTGGATCTGTCGTATCTGCCCATCCTTGCCATAAACCGTGGCGTTCATAATGCATTGATGGTTTGCCTCAAACATATAGAGTCCATAAAAATTGCCTTCAAGAGTGTATCTGCCATCTCCGGAGATCAATAACGAAGTGAACTGGAATGCGATAAGAATTCCTAAAAAAACCCATCCGAAAATTGTTTTTTTTGAGTTTGGAATTGTCAAAGGCTTATTCATTGGCCCAAATAAGATTAGAAGTGCAGGCAAGATCACGCTTGGATAGAGGTGCTTGACCAAAATGAAAGAATAGAGATGAAAACAGATGAAATAGGCAAGAGATAGTCGCTGCAGAAGCTTGTTCTTGCTTAGCAAAAACCAAGAGCCGGCAATTTCCATCAGAATAACTGCATTGGTAAAAATGGCTGTCGTCTCATCGGGAAAGAGCGGAAATCCCGTTGCCATTGATGTGAAATATGTTCCCAATATCCAGCCGTCGTTGAATTTGACGGTACCTGCAAGAAAATAGAGCACCACGAGCGTGATGCGAAGAAAAAAAAGCCTATTGGGGATGTAGAGGAAGATAAAGAGGAATATTGTCATGAAGTACCAATAATTCCCATTTAAGGTTTTTGTCAGGAAAAACATCACGAGTACTATCCACAGAAAAAAAAGCGAGTAGATCATGTGGGCAGCGCTCCAGTTTTTTCTTGCGATGAACAATACAGCAAGCAAGGTCATGAGAAAGAATGCAGAATAGAGAATGGAAAGCGAGTAGCCGTATGGAAGTCCAGAGAGCAGCAGGAATTTTCCGCAATCCTGGAAATGCGGCCAGCAGATGTTGGTGTTAAGTTCATATGCCTCTTTGCTATACCCAAGATTTCCTGCCCACGCTGCGAAGGTTAGGGATATCATGAACAGCAAGGCGCAGCCAAACCATTGCAGGACTTTGGATTGCTCTATCTCATCAATTGAGAAGAATCGCTTGTATCCTTGGACGAAAGGACTTTTTGGCTCTTTGAAAAAGTCGATCCAATCCTGATTCCAGGAGTCTTTTGCGCTCTCGGTGTCTTTGTTGGTTTTTGCATTGCGCATATATCGGCTCATTGGGAAATAAGTGTTTATTAAACTTGGCCTTTTTTATCTTGAAACATCTAGCATTTGAGTTTCCTTGGCATTGTTTAAAATTCTAAAATTCTAGGGCAGACTTGAAATTTTTTTTCTCATTTTTAGTTGAAAGAAATGCAAATGCATTCAATGCGAGCTATTCCAATGAAACTACCCGATTGCAGATGAAGAATAAAGAACAATCGAAACACATTTTCATGGGAACCAAATTCTAGGAAACATTTATAAATCACGATAGCTTAGATGAGAATATGGATTACCAACAAAATGGCAACTATACCAATGCAATAACAGATAGAAGATCATTACTTACTAGTATAGCAGCGTTTGGGACACTTGTTTCTCTCAGTCCGCTGGAGAGGGCACTGGCTGCGAACATTCCTCCGAACGCAAAGGAGATTGGCACCACGAGCAAAGGTACTCCGGTGGTTTTGACTGATACTGACAAATTCTATTATCCTGAAATGGCATCCGGGTGGCAATCCAGAAAAAATCCTAATAATACCATCAGACAATTCCCTCACCCAGGAATAGACTGGAACGCGCAGTATGGAAGAGAAGAGCTTGCTGGCCTTACCGGGACGATTGAAAAGCTAATACCTACTGGTGGGGAATGGGCCACGGCAATCGCGATACGTTCAGAAAAGAAACTTCCGAATGGCAATTACATTTTCTTGGTAAAATATCATCTAACTCTGGACACTTCCTTAAAGGAGGGACAAAAAATCGAATATCATCAACAAATAGGAACAAAGGACAATCAGGGATCCTACGTTGGCACTCATACGCATGAGCACGTTCTTCTAGGACGAAGAATTTACACGGTAAAGATACCTCATCGGCAGCATCGCAATCTTAAGGTTGATCGGATCCATACCGAGCAGTCTCAATC
>CAZFPU010000171.1:0-4480 GCA_964521145.1 uncultured Methanosarcinales archaeon
GCTCTTTTGTCCTACGTATGAATGCAATTGCCTCATCCACCCCATACGCCTCTGCGATATCCTCCTTAGATCTATCAGGCCATTGATCTTTTTCAAGGAGGTCTTTGACCTCACCAATGGTGAGAGTACTCCCTTCGATCGCGTTGGTGTTATACGTAAAAAGCTTTGAGAATTCCACCCATTTTTTTTCTGAGAGATGGCTGATCTTGAGCGGTATCTGGGATTGCAGCACTCGCATCTCCTCAAGTTCTTGCTTGGATAGGTCAAAATGCAGAGGATCCCTGATGATATTGTATTTGTGGATCGCTGCAAGAATAAGTTTTTGAGCTATCCTTTGCCGTTGCAAAAGCAGCGCTGGTTTTAAGTCCATGCCAAGGTACTTCCTGAATTTATGGACCTTCTTGCCTTCCCGAAGCGAGTGCGCAAGAAAGTATCTGGTTTTTCCCCTAATAATCCTCTTTTCGATGTGCATACGTAGGGATAGGTGACTACATATTTAAATTTTTTTGTTATGAGTGACTACAACTGGGCTTTTTTGTGGTCACCTCTTAAAATGGCTGCCGATGAAGGTTATTTTAGGTTGCCACTCCTGATTTTCGCTTTGGGCAAGGCCAACTGAGAGTAGCGAGGTGACATCTAATCTTGTTACAAAGGATCCGAATTCGAACCTTTGAGTCTGCGAGTTTATACACCTAGTCAATTATCTATTTTAGTGGTATCGACTGATACCAAAATGGAAACGAGAATACAGATATCTCTGCACAAAACCAATCAAAACCTTTAAATAGTATATCTCAGCTATACTATTTTAAAATGGCTTCAAAATCAAAAGAAAACCAAGTATTGGATCTCATCTTGGAGAACAGCCCCACAAAACAATGGCATTTTACTGATCTGCTGAATAGAACAAGCATGACCAAAGCCTCTCTAAACAAATGGCTCACTAAGTACCAGAAGGAAAAGCTCCTAAAAAAGATAAAACGACCAAAAAAATTCGCCTACTATGAGGCAGGCCAAAACAATCCAACCTATCAAAGCAAGAAGAGAGTATACGCGCTCCAACTCATGGAACAAAGTGGATTTCTTGACCATCTGGCTAGCCTCAAGGATGCAAAGGTCATCATACTCTTTGGCAGCTTCTCGCGCTGGGATTGGTACAAGGATTCAGATATTGACATATTCATCTATGGAGATGATGGAGATATAGAGCAGGCCAGATTCGAGCTAAAGCTCAAGAAAGAGATCCAGATACATCATGCAAAGGATAAAAAAGGGCTCCGGAAGATAAGCAAGATGCTGCCCTACATCATAGCAGGGGATTTCATAAAAGGATCCATTGAAGATCTCGGAGTTCGCGTACATGCCTAAGACAAAAACATTAGAAGAAGCATATGACCAATGCCTAGCCGATGGACTAATCGAGGAAAAAGCAGAAGTCAATACCCAACATGTTCGTGACATGCTCAAGATAGCAGAGATATACATGCAATCAGCTGAGTTCCTGGCAAATCAAAGCAAGAAAGATGATCCGAAATGGATGAATGTGTATCTGGACTACTATGAGGCGCTTCGAATCGTGGCGGAAGGGTTGGCAAAGCTCTCAAAGAAGGGCATATCCAATCACCAGTGCCTATTTGCCTTCGTGTGCAGCACCTACCCTGATCTTGAGCTTGATTGGGATTTCTTTGAGAAGATAAGGACTAAAAGAAACGGCGCGCATTATTATGGCAAACTCATAACCCATGAAGACTGGTCTCAGATACAGTTACAGTGCAAACTCTACATCTCAGCAATCAAGAAGAAAGTTGAAAGCATGATTGCCTGACCACTTGCAATTATATAGATTTCCGATAACACATAAATACAGTGATTCTGAAAATAAACTAATTTTTTTATGGAGAGTAGTTACCTGGATCTACTTGCCCCTTAGAATGCCATCGACTGGAGTTATCCCTACTTTTTAGGAAAAAGCACGAAATTCGCAAAAAAGTAAGGACAACATATTTGGATAGATTGTAGCCATCTATCTCCCCTTAAAAAACACATGCTCGCGAAAGAAATTCATAGATTTAGGGAATCTATTCATCTTCTCCAAAGTCCGTTTATAATTATCACGCAGATCTTTTGCTTCCTGTTGCGTTAAGCCCGAAGAAACAGTGTAGCTCAATTTAGGACCAAGTAGCATGCGTTTCTCCTCGACAATTTCAGATATCCCATACAATGAAGGATCCATATGCATAGGCGTTCCCGATAATAACCCAAAGACTGATGTAGACACTAAATCAATGGAAGATGCATTCCCCTGCAAAAAGGAGATGGTCTCCAAGAACTCCTCTTTTGTCTCTGTAGGGAATCCAAACATGATATAGCAGATGTTCTTGATCCCTGCCTTCGAGGAATTTTCCAAAACCAATGAAACATCAGAACTATTCGTTCCTTTCTTCATTGCCTTCAATACCCGATCGGATCCCGATTCAACGCCCCAGATCACAAAATCAAGCCCGCAATCATGTAGTTTCTTGAGCACATCAAAAGTAAATTCTTTGGTAGGACGAAGCTGGCATCCCCATCTGACCCCTAAGGGCCCAAAGATCGCGGCCAATTTAAGCAACCGAAGAGCAGGTATCATATCATCGATAAGAAAGAAGCATTTCGCTTTAGAATCCTTAACAGTCCTAGAGATGGCATCAAGCGAATACTCAGCGTAAGGAACCTTGGCATAATGCGAGCAGAATGTGCATCCTTTGTGATAGCAAGTAGTGGAAGTCTTTAGAGGAACTACCATTTGAGGGACAAAATAGTTTTTAGGCTCAAAGCACGAAAAATCGATGGCAAAATCCAGCTTCAAGGAGGCATGATCGACTTCTTTTCCCGTGATATTCTCAAGCAGCTCAATTTCATTCTTCAAAAAATAATCTGCTTTGGATGTAAGGACCTCATTGACCGCAGGCCCGCCAACAATTGTTCGAATGATCTTTGAATTTGAATCTGCTTTTTTGGGTGTTGACCCATCCATTACTTTTGACCCAGTTACTATTTTTTTTGGATTATTTTCCAACGAGACTGCATCAAAGTCATATCCATGGGATTCTTTTTCCATTGAAAAATCGTCCTCTGGTTCATGGGCCTGTTTATGGGTTTTTGCATCATGGCGCTCTAACTCTAAAACACGATCCTTCAATTCAGAAAGAAGGATATTCGCATAAAATGCCTGGCTTGAATAGACGATGCTAAAAGCGACGATGTCCGCATCCTTTTCCTTTATCTTCTCGAGCATCTGTGAAAATAGCGCAGGTTTTCCCCCCTGTCTTATTTTTTTATTGTTGTCTGCATAATCCTGAGTAGTTAGTTTATTGTACTCGCTTGCCTTGGTCTCATACCAATCCCATCCAGAACTATCCTGAAAAAAATGCTGGTACGAAGGGTATTTCAAGGAATGAAACATGATGTTGAGATCCAAAACCTCGATCTCAAGATCACAGTTATTCTTGAGGAAAGAACACAGATACGCAATAGAATACGGAGGGCTTGCAGGAGTGCAGAATGGCGGGTATACGAGTAGGATCTTTGTCATTATTTAGAGTATAGTTGACCTGCTTATTAAGATGATGCTGTGAAATAATCTAAATTCGTTCTGGCAGCGTTCAAAATGATGGTTAGCGGGCTTAAGGTCGAGCATATTATTTCTTCCAAATTTATCGACAAGGGGGATGTCTCTTACGGGGAACCAAGAAAATCAGGGATTTTCGGGGTGCCAAAATGCCACGCATTTTTAGCATGTCGATTATTGAAAAAAACATTGAATGCGAGATGCCCGCTAACCCGAGCGCTAGCGAGAATTTTGAACGCTGCCCTTATCCCTTAGCAATTTTCTTACTACCCTTTTTCCCCTTAGGCACATAAGGACAATTCAAACACCCAGAACCGCAACATTCTCCGGTAGAAATCAGATATTCGCGACTTAAAGCTTCAAATTGATCCATAGGATCACATCAATTCTCTCCTCAGGATCTTATGCGCCCTATTGATGGCTTTGAACTTCTCATGATCGCCAGTAGGCATGTCAGGATGCAGATCTTTGGCCATCTCCTTGAATTTTTTGTCAATAATAGTGATATCCATGACATCTTCAGCTAAACCTAATATCTCACGAGCTTCCTTTCGCTGCTCCTTGACATCCTTATCCTCAGAAAACTCTCTAATGAACTCATCAACAGTCCTCTCTTTCTCTAAAAGCATGGAAACTTCCCTATCCAAGACATGATAGACCATGTTCAGGTTATCGGCAAATGAACCCCCAAGAGCATACGTATAATGCAGGTTGTACCCTTCAAAATACCAAGAAACTGAAGCAGGGGTCTTTTTCATAGCCATGGGTTCCAAAGGAACATCATAATCATCCTCAGTCAGATCAAGCTTCTTGAGCGTATCCATTATCTTGTTTGCTATCTGCATAGATCTTCGATTATGAGAATCCCGA
>CAZFPU010000172.1:0-4459 GCA_964521145.1 uncultured Methanosarcinales archaeon
AGGGCAATAAAGATGAGAAATTCAGCGGGTTATTGCAAGGCCTTGATGATAATCAACAAAAAATCTTGAAAGCAATAAAAGAACAGGAAGGCATTACCCAGTCAACACTTCGGTTTCGAACTGATCTATCAAAAGCCAAGATTTCGCAGGTTCTTACTGATTTTGAGAAGAAGAATCTCATTGAGAGAAAAGAGAAGGGCAAGACCTTCAGCGTATTCTTAAAGCAGGAATTCTGAGATTAAGATTTGCAATAACTGTGCCATTATTCTCAAAAAAAACAGGCTTAGTGGAAAATGAAGGGCATGGGCATCAGGTCGAGCATGTTAAGACCCAATAACGAACTGACAAGGGGGTTGTCCCACCCGGGGAATGTCAGTTATTGAAATAAACATTGAATGCGAGAAGCCCATGCCCCGAGCGTTAGCGAGATTTTCTACTAAGCCAAAAAAACAATAACCTTTAAAAACAACCATTCCTTGTGGATGTCCTTGTGGGGTGAATTTTCACATGAAAGTAAAAGAATTTTTCACAGCAAAAAGGCTGTTCTTCATAGCACTGTTCGCGGTATTTGCATTCATAACCCAGCGGATAAACTTTTCCGGACTCGTGGGAGCTGAGAACCAGTTCTTTACTGTATTCCAATTCGTGGGACCAATCGCAGGAGCGTTCCTAGGACCATTTGTAGGCATCTTTGCCGTTGGAATTGCCGAGCTTGTTGATATGTTCGTGCAAGGAAAGGCATGGACCATGCTCAATATCCTTAGATTGGCGCCGATGCTCTTTGCGACCTATTACTTCGCATCAGCTAAGCGAAACTGGAATGTCATTGTTCCATTAGTTGCGATAGCGGTATTCATCGCGCATCCGGTTGGAAGGACTGTTTGGTTTTTCGCGCTCTTCTGGACAATCCCAATACTTTTAAGGGGCATCCCAGAAAAATACGCGCAAACCATTCCCGCACGAAGCTTGGGAGCGACATTCACGGCGCACGCAATTGGCGGCGCATTGTGGATCTGGACCGTCCCTATGACTGCGGCTGACTGGATTGGGTTGATTCCAATTGTTGCCTATGAGCGATTGCTATTCGCAACGGGAATCGCATTGTCATTTATCGCAATGACCTATGTGCTTGCTTTTTTGATCAAAGTGAGCAAGGTCAAAGTGCCAAATGCGGTGCTAAGGCTCAATAGAAAATACACCTTCGGGTGAAATTTTCTTTTTTTGTTTTTTGTTATATTTTCTTTTTAATTTGGCTTACTTTTCTCTTGATTTAATAGACCTGTTTGGTTATTATTGCGTTGGGTCTTGTTTAGTTACCTTGCATTGGTTCGATTGATGGTTATTCTAAGGCTTGTTTCTAAACCATTCATAGACAATATAGTGGGTAACAGATTTCAATCTGGCTTTGAGTATTCATCATACATATTGGGTAATAGCCTTTCAGTCAGAGGAGTATTTATATACAAATACACTACTCTCAAATGAGAACATAATATTTAGGGGCTTGTGTTAAAGAAATAAGACTGCAACCCAAGGATTGCTCCATACCCTTGTTTTGCAAAATTATGGGGAAGGCAACGATGAAACAAAAAAAAATATCGTCAACTATCTTTGCATATGCTTTGGTTTTCGCACTTATGTCATGCAGTGGGTATGCAGCACAACCAACTATAGATCTTGATAGCGCCGCTAATTTCGTTATTCTATCCAAATCAGGGATCACTGATGTCCCTATCTCTGCTATTGTTGGAAATATCGGAACGTATCCAATAACCGGTGCAGCCATTGGCGTACCCTGTTCAGAAGTGACGGGGACAATATTTGATAGGGATAACGCATATACAGGAGGAGGCGGTGGAAGCACTGCATGTAGGGTGACTAATGCCGCATTACTAAACACTGCAAGAATCGACATGGAAGCGGCCTATACTGATGCCGTCGGACGAACTCCACCGGATCAAACTGAACTTGGAGCGGGAGATATTAGCGGGTTGATACTAACACCAGGACTTTACAAATGGAGTACTGGGCTTTTGATAAACTCAGGTACCCCTCCTGACACTAGCGGTGTCACTCTTGACTGCCAAGGCAACTCAAGCGGTGTCTTCATCTTCCAGATCGCGCAAGATCTCACTGTTGGTAGCGGTGCCGTTGTTACTCTGAAGGGTGGCTGCCAAGCAAATAACATCTTCTGGCAGGTCGGCGGCCAGGCCCTCCTTGGAACAACATCTGTTTTCAATGGAAATATACTCAGCCAGTCGCTAATTGCGATGAATACTAACGCAGCGTTATGCGGAAGAGCATTGGCGCAAACAGCGGTTACATTAATCAAAAACCATATCTCTTCAACATGCAGCTCTATAAACTCATCAATCCCTGTTTTGACAAATATCACGCTATCACCACCATCAGCAAATATTACTGTTGGATCTATCCTGCAGTTGAATGGTGTATGTGTTGATCAGTTTGGTGGACCTATTGCTCCTAACACTACTTTTGTTTCGAGTAATTCATCTGTTGCTATCGTAAATGCTACAAGCGGCCTTGTGAGCGCTCTTGCTCCTGGCAGTACTACAATTACTGCGGTATGCGCACAAGGATTAAACGCAACAAGCCTGATCACGGTAAGATTGGGTCCAAAAACAATCCCCCTCATGGATGAGAAGGTATTCGTATTGCTCACCGTATCAACTTTGCTGGTGGGTCTCTATGGCTTCAAGAAATACCAAAGATAAGGAGCTTGGAAAGAAATCACTATTTTTTATTTTAAAATTCCTTGCTGTTTTTCTCTTATTGAGCTGGTTCTTTAATCTAAGACCGATATCTGACTTATTAATACACTTCTTTGTATTGGTTATGCAGTGCCTGCTCTTCATACTAGGAGAAGGTAGCGTGAATATAGTGAATAATGAGCTTGCAGTTAACTCAATCCCTCTGATCGTCGCAAAAGAATGCACAGGGGCTGCGATGTACTCGCTATTCATTGCCTTTGCTTTGGCATATGGCATCTCAAGAAAAACCTGCAAATACGCCGTTTATGGCTTGTGTATACTAATAGGACTCAATATCCTAAGGCTCTTCACGCTGCTTATCTCGACCTTTTTGGGTGTATCGATCTTCAATTTTACCCATGACTTCCTGTGGCCCTCCACTTTTTTTGTCTTCACATTGCTTGCGGTATTATTCTACATAAGGAAGAGCTCACCATGAAACCGCTCAAGTTTTTCCTCATAGCCGCTGGAATTAATTTGGTCCTCTTTATTTCTATGTACCTACTGCCATTGAACCCTTTACGATCGCTTGTTGGTTATACGACTAGTTTTTTTGTTTTTATATTCGGTTTTGGTGTAGCGGTCAGTGTCATTGTATCCAAAGACGCCTGCATCCTGGCCACAACAACCGGAACTCTAGAACTCTACCAGACCTTTTATGAGTTTCTCACGATAATTGCCTTAACTATCCCCTTGTATCTACACTCTTTTAGGAAACTATTCGAAAAATTAGCAGTACTCGTAACCATGATGATAGGCTACTACGTTTTATTGTATGGTAGCACGATCTTGCTTCTTGAGAATGGTTTTAAGGTTCCCTGGCTGCTCACGTTTATACGATTCAACACAGAATCCTTCATGATTCTCGCTTTTGGCCTGATCTGGTTCTTTGTTAATAAGAATGAGATCCTTAAGATTGTGGATGATCTGAAAGGACACTAGATCATGTTTTTGAGATTGTAGCGGTTTTAAGCTGCGCAGACCCAAGGTGGCGAGATCTTGAAACGCTACTAGAATCAAACGTTGAACCCACCGCTTACCTTGATATTAGAACCGGTGATGTAATTAGATTCTTTCTTTAATAAAAATAAGATAGCGTTATTGATATCATCATAATTGGCAAATCTTCCCATCGGAATTTCCTCTTGGGGCTTTATGATGGAATTCTCCAAGACGCCGGGGCTTACCATGTTAATTTGAATAGTGTATTTTGCATATTCTTGGGCTAGTGTTTTTGTTAGTATCAAAATCCCTGTCTTTCCTACCATATGCGCCGTGACCCTTGGCCATGGTTTGATGAGGTCCGCTCCTGAATCCCCGATATTGATGATACTGCCTGATCGTTGTTTTTTCATTATCTTCAAAGCTTCCTTGCAGCAATAGAATGTGCAATTTATGGTACCATTGATCAAATAATTCCAGTCCTTTTCATCGACTTCATCGATATGTTTCACTAAAAAAGTGCCCACATTGTTTATCAGAATATCTAGCTTGTCGAATTTTTGCAGTATTTTCTTGAATAGAATGGAAACTTCTCTTGGATTTGTCAGATCGGCTTGTATCGCGATCGATCTTCTTCCTAATTTTCGAATAGCATGGACAACTTCTCCTGCTTCTTTCTTGCTTTTGTTGAAATGGATGATTACATCACAGCCTTCCTTTGCAAGCGCTATGGCAATTGCTTTTCC
>CAZFPU010000173.1:0-4324 GCA_964521145.1 uncultured Methanosarcinales archaeon
CCCCTCTTGGTCAAACAAGAGGGTTATCTCTTTTTAGACTTTTTGAACGCTGCCCTTTTAATAAATAAAAAAAAGAAAAAAGAAAGTGCCTATGCACTTGCCTCTGCATTGGTCTGGCTTTCCACATCCAAAGACTCAATTTCGACCGTTGCATTGACATCAAGTTCAATGGATGCTCCGGCTTCCTTGATCTTCTTTAGTATCTCAACGAGCACTTGGTGCGCATCTTTTAATTCAGTGTGCGCCTGTTTTGAAAGCTCCTTTGCCTCATCCACCAATGCCTTTGTTTCTTCTTCTGAGTCGCTATCCTGGGCTTGCATGAGCTTGTCTTGGGCCTGCCTGAAATGTTCCTTTGCAGCTGCAACAAGAGAGCTGAACTCATCTAATTGCGCATCGACATCAACTTCAGTTCCATTTTCCTCAAGCTTTGACAAGAGCGTATCAAGCCTTGCTTCCATGAGCTCTGCTCGCTTGATGATGTTCTTTATGCGCGATTCGATGACATGCTCAGCAAAGAGCCGTGCTTTGTGCCTAAGTTCGTGCCATTTCTGCTTGAGTTCTTTTGCGGCAGCTCTTACTTCTTCAGGAGTTGTCGCGGCATCGATCTTTGCCTTGATAGCTTCAAGTTCATCGATATGGACATTGAGCTTTGCAATCATTTCAACTGCCCTTTCTTCCTCGATGTTTTCATTCTCTTCGATCTTGGCGATCAGTCGCTCAAGGTGACTGATCATCGCATCTGCAGATTTTGAGAGAACTTCTTTGGCATGCGCTAAAGCCTTTTCTTTATCTCCTTCGTCTAAGGCATTTTTGTATTCATCTTTTGCCTCTTTGTATTCGTCTCTGGCCTTTTCAAAGCGATCATGCGCATTCCTGAATTTTTCACGGGCGTTTCTTATAATATCCCCGGGCAGTTTTCTATCCTTTAGATCATCTACCGAACTAATGCGCTCAAAGGTGATGTTTTTGAGGTGCGCTCGTATCTGCGCATCAGTTAGGTTTTGGAATTCATCCTGCATTCCCCGAGTCAGTTTCAGGAATTTCTCTTTGTTTTGCATGTCAAGCTTCTCGATTTTTTTGATCATAGAATCGTTGAGCGCCTGCAATCTCCATAATTTTTCAGGATCTTTGATGGATAGGCGCTGCATAAGATTTTGCCTTTTTTCCTTCCAATCTTGGGCCTTATCCCATCTATCTTCTTTTTTATCTGCGATGTTTTCTAGCTTGTCTAGGCCTTTGCAGCGAGCCTCGCAACTGGTCCCATTCTGCTGCTGGCATTTTTGGATGCATGCCATCCGGTCGCGATTTGACATGTCACGAAGATCCTCCTTTTCATCACGGACATCTTCTCTATTGTCTTTTCGATCTTCGATCTTATCTCGCATGCGTATTTGTCCGGTATTTCCCTTAACTTCGACATCGGCCTCGGCTTCTATGTCATCGCTCCCCGAGTTATCGGTCTCATTCTCCTCATCGGCAATCGTCATTGGCACAATAGACAATAACATCATTGCCATAACAAATAATGAACTGATTTTTTTCATAATGACCTCCATTGATTTCTGATTTTAATTATCCAAGAGGTTCTATTGTGCATAGATGCTTATAAAGATACTTTAGATTAGCAAAAATTAAAGCTTAATTTGGCAATTTAAAGCTTTATAAAGCTTTATTATTGCTCTTTTTTACTAATAAGAATAGCATAAAATATATTATATCTATTACACCTCTATTAGTTTAATACATCAGATTCCTTTTCCACCTCTGATTAAATAAAATATATAAAGCGGCGATGGCAGGATGGGTTCATGCATAAGCTGTTCCTCCCTATTATTGTATTGCTCTGCATGCCATTAACGTATGGAGCAACCGTGCATGGTGATATCTATGATTTTTCTCTAGAAAAAGTTCCTGGTGCACGAGTGAGCGTAAACACAACCCCAGTGCAGTATTATATCTCAACAGAAGGAAAGTATTCTTTTGAAATTCCAAATGGACACTACACTATAACAGCGCAGCTTATTGAGGATGATGCCATACTTGCAGAAGAAAGGAAAAACATCACTATAAAGCAGCAGGGTAATTATGTCCTGGATCTTATCTTATTTCCAAATCTCGATAGCGATAAGGAGCTTTGGGATGAGCCTGAACTTAATTTTGAAGACCCAAGTAAACCAGCTTTCTGGTATTTCGCTATTGGCATTATGCTTGTTATTTTGATTTCCATGGTAATCTATTGGTATAACCGAAGCAGAGGAAAAGAAATAAAAAAGACAAGCGCCAGGCCAGATCAAAGCAAGAATGACCTTGATGAATTGGTCCATATCATAAGGCAAGAGGGTGGAAGGACAACGCAAAAGGACATCCGCAAAAGAATGCCTCTTTCAGAGGCAAAAATAAGCCTCATGATCGCAGAATTAGAGCACAAAGGATTCATAGAAAAAATAAAAAAAGGCAGGGGGAATATCATCGTACTGAAAACAAAATGAAATTCAAAAAAATAAAAGACATATATTTTGTTAGAATCGATAGAGGGGAGTTCATTATCGAGCAATTGAAGCAATTTCTTGAAAAAGAAAAGATAACGCTGGGATTTCTAAGCGGGCTTGGATCTGTTGATCAAGTGGAGCTGGCGCATTATATTGTTGAGAATAAAAAGTACACTTCCAAAAAGTTTAATGAGCCATTGGAAATTGTGAATATGACTGGCAATATCACTATAATGGATAAAAAGCCGTATTTGCATTGCCATTGCACAGTAAGCGATCAGTCAATGAAAGCATATGCCGGCCATTTGGTTGAAGGGAGGGTTGGAGCTACGTGTGAAGTGGTGATCAGGACCAGCAAAGGTACCATCTCAAGAAAAAGAAATGAGAAGATTGGGTTGAATTTGTTTGATTTTTGATTTAGGCTATTTAGTAAAATTTGTTGGGTTTCTTAGCGGCATTCTAAATTCTCGCTTCGCTCGGTCCTTTGTCTACTATAAGTATGCGATGCCGCAGCGTACTGTAGAGAAAGCGGAGGCATCGCACTAAAATTTGCCAAAGGCGTAATGATTTTACTATTCCTTATATTAATCCGGATGAACAACCCTTTGTCGATTGATTTGTTAAAAATTGATATGCTCGACCTTTGTGGCTAACCATCATTTCGAACAACTGCGTCTGTTTTTGAGCAAACCTTTTAAAGGCACATCTCTTTGTATAAGTAAAGGCATCAAAACATGTCAGCTGAAAAGGACATCGTCAAATTCTGGCTCGAATCACGGGGATTTTTCACTGTTTCTAATATCAAGGTAGGCAATAAAAGCGTTGATCTGCTTGCAATAAAGGTTGAGCAGGAAACGATCCAAAACATCTATCACGTCGAAGTGTGCTGCTCTGTCTCTGGATTTCCTGACCATCAGGGGTTTGTCGATACGGTTCTTAACGAAAAGTTCGATGATGAGGATGTTCGATTGACAGTGCATTCGTACGCAAAACATATCGGACCTGATGTGAATATCGAACGCATGATAGTCCTAAATTCGCTTCCTAAAGATAAAAAAGCTGTGCAGGACAAGATACTCTCCTATGGCATCGCATTATTTGAGCTAGAAGATATACTTGCTGAGGTCATGCAGGGCCTAAAAACAAGCTATTACAAGGATGATGTGCTGCGGACATTACAGATCATGTATGTGTCATTTCTTACCAATCCTCAAAAACTCGTTGATGTGCTCTATGGAAGCATGAGCCAGCAAAAGATGCGCGAGTTTCTAGCGGAGCTTCTTAGCAGAGATGAGATAATCAAGGAATTCAAGAAGACCAACGAAGAAAGGCTGGCAATCTTGCTAAAACAGGCAATGATAAAACCGGAACGGTTGGCGCAGATGCTCGAGCAGGATGTCCTCAATCAAAGAACCAGAAAACCGTTCATCGATTCCATGCTTGAACTTGGAGGCGTCGAGCGCCCAAAAGAGCAGGAAGTCAAGGACAAGCCATTGCGTGATTTCTTTAAGGAATAATTTAGTGGTTTAGTAGTTGTTAATTCTCCATGCCATAGCCCTTAAAGGAATTATAATTTCAACAAAGAAAACGCAGCCTGCACTGCCCGTATTGCATATTCTTCTGCTCGCTGTGATGCTTCTTTTTCAGTCACTCTTGGTCCAATGATTCCAAATCCAATGGGTTTTTTCCTCTCAATTGAGATATCAAGTAGTTTTGGGGCTATTGATTCAACAATAATGAGATCATGGGCGGTCTTGCCCTGAAGAACGACACCTAAAACAACGACCGCATCCGCTGAATCGATGATCTTAGCTGTCGCATACGGAATCTCAAAA
>CAZFPU010000174.1:0-4316 GCA_964521145.1 uncultured Methanosarcinales archaeon
CAAGTGCCTGATGCGTCGCTCCATCGGGACCAACTGAGATGCCCGCATGCGCTCCCTCGATCTTTACATTCGCTTCAGAATAGCAGATAGAGACCCTGATCTGATCCCAGTTTCTGCCTGGATTGAATGCTGCGTAGGAGCTTATGAATGGGATTTTTCCAGAGAATGCAAGACCTGCTGCGATGCCTGCCATGTTCTGCTCTGCAACCCCAACTTCAATGAATCTGTCGGGGAATTTTTCCTTGAACCACGCGGCTCTTGTGGAATCGGTAAGATCGCAGCATAATGAAACGACGTTCTTGTTTTTCTTTCCAAGCTCAACTAGGCCATTGCCAAATCCATCCCGGCTTGGGATCTTGTCTGGCTTCTCAAGATTTTGCGCCAAAAACATTTTTTTGTTGAGGTTTTTCATTGTCGAATTTTATTATTTTTTTGAATTTTTTTAATTTCTTAACGATTTATTTTGATTGCTTGTTTTGATATCCTAGCGCAAATGAACACTTTTTTTATTAAGTAATTGGGCTGGTCTGACTGTTTTTGGTTCTACTCGCCCTCTAAACATTTGCAATCTGACAAAGTCGTTGCGCAGCTTTTGCAGCGGATTCCCTGCAGTTTGTACTCCTGCTTGCATAATTCCATGATCGCTATCTCTCCCTGATCTTTTGTGGGGGGCTTTCCGTGCCACTCGAATCTTCCTTCCATATACGTGACTCCCTTTCCTGGAATGGTGTTGCAGATGAGCATGGTCGGTTTTCCTTTTACTTTTTGGGCATCCTTGAATGCCTTTACGATGGATTCCATCTTGTTGCCATCGATCTCAATGACATGCCAGTTGAACGCCTTTATCTTGGCTGCAAATGGATCTAAGGGCATTATATCCTCAGTTGGTCCATCGATCTGTATATAATTCCTATCGACAAACGCGGTTAGATTATCAAGCTTGTATTTTGCTGCAAACATGAGAGCTTCCCATACTTGCCCTTCCTGCATCTCGCCATCGCCTAGGCTACAATACACTCTGGTTTTTTTCTTATCCATCTTGGCGGCAAGCGCGATACCACAAGCAACTGAGAATCCTTGAGCTAGTGGGCCTGCCGAATTTTCAAGACCTGGCAGCGCAAGATTATGCGGATGGCCATGCAGCCTTGTTCCCAACTTTCTTAATGTAAGCAATTCTTTTCTTGGGAAATAACCGGCGTGCGCAAGTGTCGCATACAAGACAGGACAGATATGTCCATTAGAAAGCACGAACTTATCTCTTCCTTCCCATTTTGGATTTTTAGGGTCGTGATTCATCACGTTGAAATAGACCGCGGTGAACACATCTGCCATATCCAAAGGACCGGCGCTGTGTCCCGATCCCGCAGAAACCAGCATGCGGATGATATCTAGGCGAATTTCATTTGCTCTCAATTTCAGCTTTTTTATGTCGGTTATTTTTTTAAACGGCATTTTTTCTCCATTTATGATCTAGTACCAATGCAATAGGAGTTGTTACAATAGAGATTGAAAATAGAATACTGAATAGGATTCCCATGAAGGCGCCAATCCCGCTTTGATCCCCAGAAAAAAGCCAGTAGGTAAGAGAAACAATGGCACCAATCACAAACAATGCTACCATGCTAAGAGCTGGTGCATACAAAATGAGTAATGTTACTTTCTTTCCTGAAGGGAGACTTTGATAAGATATAGGAGATTTACCTTTTTGAATTTTTTTTGTAATGAAATAAACTGCTATACACACTAATACAAATAACACGGCTGGAATTGCATCAAACACATCAACCATTAAATGACACCTATTGTTTTGTTAATTGACATTGTTAAGGGAATTTCTTGAACTTGACCGGATTGTACTTCGTTGCTGTTTTTACCCATGAACCATCGAATTTTCTTGATTGGAATTTTTGATTTGCATTGAGCACTTGCTTCAGGACATTTGATTTCAATAGGCCCGCTTGTGGCCCGACAAATGAGATCACTGAAGCTGCATTCACGGTGCCCCATCTCATCGCTTCAGGGATGCTATTGCCATAAAATAACGAGCACATAAAACCTGTCGTAAAACTATCACCACATCCAGTTCTTTCAACTATAGGTACGTCATAGATCGGACAGTAATAATACTCATTGCCATCAAATGTGTAGCTGCCGGCAGGTCCATCTGTTATGAGCGCTATCTTTGTTCCTGCTGCTTTTAATTTTTCAAGCAATAATCTAATATTTCTTGATTTTTCATTGAAGATGAATTGTGCCTCTTCGACATTGATCGATACTACATCTGAAACAGAGAACATCGGCTTTAGGCTTGCCAAACCTAATTTCATTTGATGGGTTCCTGGATTAAATCCTAGGAAGCATTTGTTCTTTTTTTTATACGCAATGGCATCCTTGTAATAATGCTCAGACCCTTTGCCCGCGCTGGTCAGATAGAGTACTTTGGCTTTCTCTGGACTTCCTAAATTATATGTCCTTGGAACGTGATAGACAATGATGGTCCTTTCAGCGCCTTTATTGAGCACGACAGAATAATTTGTTTCCCCATTCTTTTTTAATTTGAAATATCGGGTAGAAACTTTATCTTTTTGCAGGGATTGCAAAATGGTCTTTCCGGCAAGATCATCGCCAACTTCTGCAAATAGCGCTGATTTAAGACCCAATCTGGCAGATCCAATTGCGAAATTGCCCGCATTACCTCCCATGAGCTTGTCCACTTTGGATGCAGCAATCTTTGTAGAAAAATCCATCTTAAGGATGCAATGATTCTTTTCACAGTCTATATGAAAATCATCGCTTTGGATGAAGACATCCTCAGTCACATCGCCAACAGAGATCGCGTCTAATGCCATTAATTGAAATTTCAGGGAGAATGTTATTTAAATGTTTTGGAAAGGCTCTCTTTTTTGGAAGGGTATACTCAATTCATAAAAATTGAGAACAATCAAAACTCAGGCTTTCTTCCTTTTATCCCAACACCACTTATCCGCACCAAAGAATGTTATAGCCATCGTTGCAAGCGAAAGCCCAAGATCACGAAGTACTGTATCATTTAGGCCGCCTTCGATCCCCAGATGCCCGGTTATCAAAAACAAATGCACACCCAGTATAAATGCCGCAAGCCTGGTCCAGAATCCGACCAAAAGCAAGATCACAAAAATAACTTCGAAGCCCCCATTGGCAATGATCAGGTAGTTCAGATATGATGGAGCAGAAAACACCTGCATCATCATAGGCATCCCGGAAGGATTCTGGTTTTCTAGCAAGAAGCTGGGAAGATATCCGATGTAGTCGGCTGGCCGCACTATCTGATTGATTCCAAACCACAAGAATACTACACAGATGCCCAGTCTCAAAATAATCGGGCCAAACTCATTACCATGTTCTTTGATCCAGGCTGTTGTTTTTTGTATCATGCAGTATCATCCAAAATCTTCATCCATCTGATTTTCTCAATGAGTTTGGCATATCCATCGCTTGAATACTCTTTCCTTGGTTTCTAGGATGCTCTTAATTCCTATGGATTTGCAATCCACAAACTTTATAAATATACCTTTTTTATGCTCTCGTATGGAAAACACAAGACCAGATCAATATCTCAAGAGTATCGTCGGAATCATCGCTGTTTTGGTATGCTTAAGTCTGCTTGTTGCCGGATGCGCACAGACTGCGCCAGCACAAAATCCAAGCCCGCAGGGAGAGCCGCAAGCTCCCCAAGTAAATCCCGATGTGCAGGATGTGGATATGCAGAGAGATGACACAAAAACTCCAACTGAAAAGACTGATGATCAGGCGATGCAATTGATGGCCGATGGAACCTACACCGATGAAGTGACCTACAAACGGCCAGAAGGCTCTGAAACAATCGAGATCAAACTTACTGTGGAAAAAGATGTCATCAAGGACATCGCAATCACCGCAATCTCAAAACCACATCAGATCTCGGCAAAGATGATCAATGCAGTGAACACCAATCTTCCATCGTTGGTTGTTGGCAAGAAAATAAGTGAGATCAGCTTGCCCAAAAACATCGGCGGAAGCTCATTGACATCGGGCGCTGTCAGGCAATATTTGAGCACGGTAGCTGATAAATACTGATGAATATAGTGTCAGGAACACGTTTTGATTTGTCGGAATACCACCATTCCTGTGAGTGGTGGTTTACCGTGAGTAAACATCGAGTGGTATTCCGAGCATGCTCAAAAACCACCCGCTTGTGGAACCACCGTATCATGCCACCGGCGTTTCACCGGTGGTTTTTGACAATTAGGAAACACGCAACTTAGAGGTAAGATCATTCCAGATCTTATCTGGGTTGA
>CAZFPU010000175.1:0-4292 GCA_964521145.1 uncultured Methanosarcinales archaeon
ATCATTTCTTTGAATTGCCCTCGCAGATCGAGGATGATGAAAGGACAGAGCGAATACACAAGAAATTGCTCTTCATTAAACAACTTGACCTAAAAAGCCCAGAAACGAATAGCGCCATCCATTTTTTATTTTTTAAGGATGCTGATCATAAAAATATGAATGATAAAAAAAATAATGGAAAGAAAGATGAAAAAACAGATGCGAATGGGTCTGGGATTATTAATGGGTCAAGAACAGCCAATGATTTCAGGATAGTCAATGATACAACCCAATCAGAATTACTAGACCAATGGAGCCATTTTAGCATTCAAAAAAATATCCTATTAGAGAAGAAATTCAAAGAAGGCAAAGACCAGGAGGAATCATTCAAGGATAGCAATCTTAGAGTCATGAAGTTAATCCGAGAAAAAACACAAAGCCTCAACCAAACATCGTTTTCTCTTGAGCGGATGCAAAAAGACAATGAAACAAGCAACATCCGATGCGTGGGCCTAACTATCGAGACAAAATCAGATTTTGGAAAGTTGTTGCATGCAAACCAGATGCTTGCGCTTGGATGCACCCGGGTTGAATTGGGAATACAGAGCATCTATGATGAAGTGCTTGCAAAGACCGATCGCGGAAACAACGTTGCGGACAATATCGAATCAATTCGTATCCTAAAGGATCTTGGATTTAAGATAAACGCACACTATATGCCCGGATTGCCACTGACGACACATGAGATGGATCAAAAGGGACTCAGAGCATTATTTGAAGATCCAGATTACAAGCCAGACATGCTCAAAGTATATCCGTGCATGATCTTGAAAGGAACCAAGCTCCATGAAGAATGGGAAAAAGGAACATTCGTCCCTTTGACGACCAAGGAAGCGGCCGAGTTGATTGCCGAGATGTTTTCCTATGTTCCAGAATGGTGCAGAGTCATGCGCGTGCAGCGCGATATCCCAACCTATGCAACCGATGCAGGCGTCGATAAGACCAATCTGCGCCAGTATGTCGAAGTGATAATGAAAAAGAAAGGAATCAAGAGCAAGGACATTCGATCCAGGGAAGCAGGAATGCATCAGCTGTTAAAGGAAAAGATCAATGTCGAAGATGCAAGGATACGAGTAACTGAATACAATGCGTCGCAAGGAAAAGAATTCTTCATCCAGCAAGAAGATGCAAGCCATACAATCCTATTTGGATTTATTCGCATGCGCTATCCTTCCCAATTCTTGCGAGAGGAGATAACCAACAATAGCGCAGTGATACGAGAGCTGCATATCTATTCGCCTGCGCTTGAGATAGGAAAGCACAGTGATGAGAGCTTCCAGCACAAAGGGCTTGGAAAAGCGCTGCTTAAGAAAGCAGAAGAGATCGCAAAAGCTGATGGAAAAAGTAAGATGGTGATCATCTCTGGCATCGGCGTTCGGGAATATTTTAAGAGATTAGGATATAGATTGGAAGGGCCCTATATGGTCAAAGAATTGTAGATTTTTTAGATAGATAGAATAGAGAGAAATTTTGGAAATTCTTGAGTTGAAAATCTAGAAGTAGTGTTAACTACAATCTTTTTTGTTAGCAAACCGAAGATCAAATCATTTTTTGTGTTTAAGGGCGAGATAGATGCTGCTTCCTAAATAAAGTGTAATAAAGGAACCCAGTGTTTGAAATGCAAAATATCCCAGTGCTATTACTGCGTATTTTGGGAGGGAACCTATTTCAAAAATATCTGCGTAAGAATTTTGAAAAACTAAAAAATGAAGACTAACTAAAGCAAAGAAACCCATGACGAGAACTGTATAGAGAGAAATAATAAAAGTTGATTTTTTTGATATCTTTTTATTTAATCTATATGAGTAAAAGTATCCTATAATTATTGAAGAAATAAAGATACCGATAGGCGCAGTAATTTTAGCCAATGCAGTTATTATTAAATCAATAACAATGCTTAAGATGACATTCAATAAAACAAAGCTATATTCACTTTTTGACCAGCTGATTTTTTTTATCAAATTAAGCTATTTGGTTTCGCAATATTTAATATTTTCGAATTTGCGGGGTTTATGGTACGTAAAGTTCTTTCATTATCGACATATATGAGATTACTAAACTCTCACCCAAAGATTAGCTCAGCCAAGCCAGAAATCCGCTGTAGCGTGTAAGAGCATAAGCTAGCTTGACTGTCTCCATAATAAGATTGGATGCAACGCCCCTGATTTTTGTCGTTATTGGTTCTCTTTTTCCTTGAAAAAATCAAAGCATTGCCCATACCAACTCCTAGATTTCTTATAGTCCAAACGTATGATAAGATATGATAAAAGAAAAACTTTATATACAGAATATCCCAGAAAGGGGTTTAGCTGTATTTTAGGATTAAAATCAAGCGGGAGCGGGTGATCAATGGCAACTTTGTTTGCAAAATTGGCCGAGCGTGCACAATCCTTGCTGCCAACCCTTCTCCATCAAGGCGAGATAGCTTCTGCTGAGCTTCCATCACTTGAAAACAGAGTGCATGATTTTCTAAGGAATGAGACGCAAAATACCTATCTAGGGCATCTCGCTGCTGTGATCTACAATGGGCATATTGAGGACCCTTACCAGCTATCGCATGAAGAAGCCTACGGAGCAATTGATAAGCTTGGATCGGCACGAAACGAAAAGGAAGTCGCTGATTTGATGCACCGCTATGCTAGTGTTGCGCATGCTGAGACAGGCGGCGGCCTAAAATCAATAATTCTTATAGGCGGGCATCGCGTATTCAAGCACATGAAGTTTCCTTCTGATGCAACCTATGTGACCTCAGGCAGCGTCTTTGATGGAATCGCAAAGCATGATGATATTTCCGGATTCAATACCTCCGATGAAGAATGCGAAAGATTTTTTTGGGATCTTCTAGGCTCTTTTGATGTATCTCGCCATCCAAATCCAAAAGATGCTCGCGAAAGGATCCAAAATGTGCATACGCTGAGCCGAATCTTTGCAAGAAAACTAAAAGATGGTCACTACACGGATGCCAAAGGAATTGAAACGCAGCTTAATTTGATTTTTGATCGTCCGATACCCGAGGGCATGCATGCTATCGTGACCAATTATCCAACGGCCAAAGATTATAAGAACATGACCAATGCAAGTATGGTAGTATACTCGGCACATTCCCACCCTCAAGAAAAGCTCGATGCCGTCATTCGAAGAACTATTGCTTTTCGCGGTATCTTTGCGCCCATCTATGAAAAAGATGGTTCAGTCTCCTGTGATGGCATAGAATCTGATAGCTTCCCAATAACCTTGGCCAACTCGCACAAGATCAACGCCAAAGACCCAGATTTCCTGGTTGGCAAATTGGTTGCTGATTTAAATCACAACCCGTCCGAGTGGGGTTCCATTAAACTTGCCGGATATCGGTTTGCCATTGGCGAGACCATGCCTCCTAATTATCCGGTTTTCAGAGAAAAGATAAAGGCATTAACCGGTGAAGATCTTGCTTATGTGCGAGACAAAGGCGATCCAAAGGGAAGGGTTCTGCTTCTTCACTACAAGTTGGACAAAGCAGGGCTTAACCCTCAATCCATAGATAATGTGAGAAAAAGGATGATAATGGATAAGGATGCATTCAATGGATTCATTAAGTTTGGCTATGATCACACGCAGGATAGGATGAGATACCTGCTGCACCCAAGATCCGAACATGCGCACTATCGGCCAGCAACCTTTGAGCGGCAGATGCATACGCCACCTCCTCGGCTATAAGGTACGCTTATATATTCGTTCTTTTTTTATGTATTGATGGCACCTCGCATAGATATGGACCAAATAGAGTTCAAAGATAAGTTCGTTGAGCGCTATTCTGCTTTGACTAATTGGGAAGTGTTCAAGGTATGCTCGCTCACGTACCTAAGAAGGTCCATTCGCGTGAACACCTTAAAAATTCCAGTGCATGACTTAAAGAAAAGATTGGAAAAAAACTGGAGGCTTGATCCAGTCCCTTGGTGCAAAGAAGGTTTTTGGATAGAGCATCATGAAAAAGAAAGAAGAGATATTGGGAATCTGCCAGAACATGCCTTAGGATATTTCTATACGCAAGAAGCAGCATCGATGATCCCCCCATTGGTATTGGAACCTAAGCCTCATGAAACTATTTTGGATATGGCGGCGGCCCCGGGAAGCAAGACAACTCAAATTGCGCAGTATATGGAAAATAGCGGCGTTTTGATAGCCAATGACTACACAGTCGATCGGATGAAGCCGCTCAGCATCAATTTGCAACGGTGCGGGGTCACCAATACAGCTATCACCTTAATGATGGG
>CAZFPU010000176.1:0-4277 GCA_964521145.1 uncultured Methanosarcinales archaeon
ATATGGTGTTTATCTTCTGCGTTCTATCGATTTTCGACATATCTAGTTCCATCACTTCCTCGATCATCGCGCTAATCCTGGAATCAAGTTCCTTATCATTCATATTTTAGAGCACCTCAATTGTCTTGATTTCCTCTATTTTTAAATCTTTAAGCTTCTTTTCGTAGAATTTCATGCCTTTTTCTTCTTTTGTAAGGTCAAGACCAAGGCTTTCATAAAGTTTTTCCACAATCACGTTCTTTTCGGTCGATATAAACTTTGCTATGATGTTCTTATCCTTGTTTTTCAATAGTTTCACTGTTTCAGAAAAGAACTGGTTCTCTATTTTTCGTGAGAGGATTCGGCAGCTCATGAGAAAGCTATCAATTTCATATGAATGGGCTTTTTCATTGATTATCATGACTCCGGTCAATCCCAATTCTCCGAATCGATCGCTCACCTTGACAGAAGTTATCGTTGAACTATCAGATTCCATGAGTTTCTTGACTTCCTCAGAAGTATATCGTTTCGTGGTCAGATTGAATTGATTGGTCTTGTTGATCAGTTGCGTTATTCGCTCCAAAGACTCAAGATCATCTTTTTTCACCTCTATCGTGATTTGTAGATCCTTAAGATAATCATCGAATGTTTTTTTCTGCTTGAGTTCAGATCTTTTTTTCTCCTGCAGATACATCTCATGCCGTTTCTTATCTTCTTTTGTTAAGGATATCTTTTGAGTATGTGCAAGGTTTCTGAGCATTTTTGGGGCATGGGCGATGTCAGAAGGAAACTCAGGAACCTCTACCTCGGGAAGACTCGTTGAGACCTCGAGGCGCTCAGCTGGATTGTCATCTAGAAAGATAAGACTATCAAGCCCAATGTTGAGTTCAGTTGCAATTTCATCTATATTCTTTGATTTTGCTTCCCAATTGATTTTTTTCACAACAAAATCATCTTCTTTGAGGATCATGTGCTTGTTTTTCTCAAAGACTTCCTTCACATCATTTTCATTGTTCTTTGATGCGATCGCCAGTAGAAATCCCATCTTTTTGTAGTTAAGAAGGATCTTTTGGATGTCCTGATAAATATTTCCTATCGTCGAATCTCCTATCTGAATGTCATCATAGCCATCTTCTCCTACAATGCCGCCCCAGATGGTATTATCCAAATCGACAACGATGCATTTCTTGGTATTGCCATAGATCGCATTGACATAAGGCACAATCTCTTTAGAAAATACAGAAGCTGCCTGGCTTGATAAGAGTATTTTCCCTAGATAATACATTTTGTCATCAGTAAGATTATCAACGCCAACCTTGGCAACGATCTTCTCAAAATCAAGCAGGAGTACTTGAGGATTTTCTTGTGCATATTCAATCAGCTTTTCATTGCAAATTTTGATGATAGAATGCATTCCTTTTTTCAAAACGTCGGTAATGCCAAAAGGGGAATATTCTGGCCGTTCTAGCGTTGTTATGATTATCTTTGAAGGCTGCCCATACTGATCGATTGCGTTTGTCAGCATCCCAATCTTATCGGTTGCTTTCTTAAGGATACTCTCATAATTATCAGCTACTTCATACTCAGCATCAGGAAACAGTGTATGCGAACTGATCGCTATAACTACAATATCTGGCTTGAACTCAGAAAGCCATGAATTCTCATCGAGCAGTTCCTGATTATATTGATTGTATCCTCCAAATTTAAGTGTTGCATCAAATCCATCCTTTGAGAGAAATTCTAGTAACGGTTTTTTAATGTTCTCAATTGTATAAGAGCCAAGAATTGCAAGATTTATCTTCTTGAGACTTTTAGTTGTCATGGTGTTCTTATTGCCGTTGCCACAGCGTATTCATCAGTGTGCGAAATCGAGACCAAAAAACTGATTTTTGAATTCTTTGGGCCGTGCAATTTAACTGTGGGTTTTCCATTCTTGGCATGTGTCACTTCAATGTCTTTTAATGAAATCCCCTTCTGCTGCATTGTTTTTTTCACAGCTTCTTTTGTACAAAAAACCCCGCACAGGTGCATCTGTGGTTTTGTCTTGGAATAGCAATACGCTATCTCTTTTTTGGTGAATATGTTCTTGATGAACGCCGCATCTTTCTTTAGCTTAAATCTACCTATCTTCTCGATATCTATCCCTATGTCCATTGTATCTCAAAAAGAACCATTTCTTTCACGCCAATTGTAGCTACCCCCGGTCTTTATTTAAGTTTTTCGTTGACAATCTGACTGAAAAATCCATAATCTTAATGCTCAAAACATTTAAAAGCGAACTGCTCAACGTCATATAGTAAAAGATATATATTTCGATAAGCCTCATCCTAAAATCACAGTCAAAATAAGCTTTAATAACATGGAAGACATCGTTGAATACACACTCAAAAAACTGGATAAACATTATGCCACCAGAACAATACGTTCACAACTTGCGACCGTTGATTTCGATAGAAAGATCGCAGAGCAAATCTGCGTAAGCGCCAAAGAAATAGCAGAGAAGAGAGGTTATACGTATGATGAGGCAGTTCAGGATTTCATCAATTTTTCGCTGGAATTTCTTGAATTGCAGATAGAGCTTGAAAAGAAAGGGGCCTACAAGTTCGATAATTTCAAGGAAGCGCAGAAAAACGTCTATGATAATCCTGAAGTGATGGGAAGAAGATATCTCAATGGCGTCATGATATCGCAGGCATTCTGGCTAAACCACTACAAGGTCCTTGCGTATTTTCTCAAGAATTTTTGCTTCCCAGATAAAAAACATGGATCGGTTCTTGAGGTTCCAGTAGGTACTGGCATCTTCTTATCAAAATTTATCAGCCTAAATCCTGGCTGGAATGGCATTGGTTATGACATCAGCAAAAGCTCGGTTGAGTATGCTAAAGAATTCATGCGAATAAATAACAAACAGCCAATTGAGGTCGTGCTTCAAAACGTCTTTGACATACCAGAAACAAGGCAGTATGATCGCATCATGTGCGGAGAATTAGTTGAGCATCTTGAGAATCCTATTGGGCTCCTAAAGAAACTCAAGGCATTGCTAAAAGATGATGGAAAATTGTTTTTGACAACGGCAGTGTGGGCCGCTAATATAGACCATATCTATCTCTTCAAGAACATGCATGAGGTAAGAGAATTACTAGAGCCTTATTTCAGAATCGAGCAAGAATATGTTCTTACTGTATTTCCCAACAAGAAGCCAACGGATGAGAAGACTCCCATTAATTGTGCGTTCATTCTGATGAAGAAATAGGCCCTCAAAAAAAGAGCATGTTTATTCTCGCAACTGGATCTTTATCTTTGCGACTAGAACTTGAACCTTATCCTGATTTAGAATGCTCGCATCGATCTCGACAACTTTACCATATTCCTGCTTCTTTTTTACAATGCCCTCTATCGCGAGCGTATCGTCCTCATAGGCAGGATTTACAAACTGAGAGCTTACTGAAAGCACCAATGCATGCTTGCCTGGCAGATAGGTGCCAATGAGCGTTGATAGCAAAGAATTGACATACATGCCGTGCACAATGGGTTTTTTGAACTTTGTTTTCGAGGCATATTCAGAATCAGTATGCAATGGATGATGGTCATCGGTTATCCTGCAAAATAAGTTGATATCTTCTTTGGTTATCTTTCTTTTAAAAGACGCTTTCTGGCTAACTTTTAGTTCATCGAAGGTAAATTCTTGTATCATCGAGTGCCTATCTTTTCTTTGTTTTGATAAAATCCCCTAAAGTGAAAGAATCCGGCTCAGCGCTGGCCTTTATCCCTGTTTTCTCCTGATATTCTTCTATCAGATTGAGGCCAAAGGCTTTCTTGAACTTTTGCGCGAGCTGACTAGATGGGGTCATATGCCCAGTTTCTAACTGCTGGATAATTGAAGTCTTTTCATTGAGTTTATGCGCGAATTCCTCCTGGGTCATCTTGAGCTGCTCTCTCTTTTTCTTGATTCTTGTTGAGAAATCGCTGGCGACAACCTGCAAAATTCCCGTCTCAATTGGCTTGTGCATTGCCCTTGGAGCAATTGAAGACCTGATTTCAGCTATCACTTTTCCAAATTTTCCACAGTCTGCGCATACGGCAAGCTCTGCATCTTCAATCACTGCCCGATACAAAGTCGTCTTTTTTCCGCACATATCGCATTTCATAAGCTCACCGATCCTCCGTACTGGTCATTTGCAATGCTGGTTTTTATGTTTTTATGTTTTGGGCTGGTTATATAGGTTTTCCGCCCACCCCGGGTACTACAGTATCTCCGATAAGAATTAACCACTTCTGAGTATACAGAAAAAACCAAC
>CAZFPU010000177.1:0-4252 GCA_964521145.1 uncultured Methanosarcinales archaeon
AGATGCGATGGTAACTGCTTTAGCAGCGATGTATGACCTACAGAAGAAAGGAAAATATCAGAATAGTAAGACAGGAAGTATGTACATTGTAAAGCCGAAGATGCACGGTCCAGAAGAAGTTGCAGCAACAGCAGAATTATTCAGCAAAGTAGAGGACGCACTGGGTTTGGATAGAAACACGCTCAAGATAGGAATCATGGATGAAGAAAGACGAACAACGGTGAATTTGAAAGATTGCATCCGTGCAGCATCAGAAAGGATCATTTTCATAAATACGGGATTTTTGGACAGAACAGGAGATGAGATCAGGACAAGCATGTACGCCGGAGCCTTCAAGCCCAAAGCTGAGATCAAGAAGGAAACATGGCTTAAAGCTTATGAACAATGGAATGTGGATATTGGGATTGAAACGGGCCTTCCGGGAAGAGCGCAAATAGGAAAGGGGATGTGGGCCGCTCCAGACAACATGAGAGACATGTACGATCAGAAGATTGCCCATCCACAAGCCGGAGCAAGCACTGCATGGGTTCCTTCTCCAACGGCAGCCACCATCCACGCGATGCATTATCACAAGGTGAATGTAAGCGATACCCAAAAGGCATTGTCCTGGAGACGAAAGGCAAATCTTGATGACATACTGACTCTGCCTTTGCTAGATCGAAAACTCTCCCAAGAAGAAGTAATGATTGAATTGAGAAACAACGCGCAAAGCATCCTCGGTTATGTATCAAGATGGGTTGGACAAGGCATTGGCTGCTCAAAAGTTCCTGATATCAGTAATGTTGCTTTGATGGAAGATCTAGCCACGCTGAGAATCTCAAGAATGCATATGGCAAATTGGTATCTGCATGGCGTTGCGACAGAACAGCAGATCAGGCAGGCTTTCAGGGAAATGGCGACTGTTGTCGATAGGCAAAATGTCAATGATGCGCTTACTGGGCTTTATAGGGCGATGACTCCGGATGTCGATAGTAGCATAGAATTTCAAGCAGCGCTCGATCTTGTATTCAAATGGGAAGAAGATTCCAATGGTTACACTGAAAGGATTTTGCGAGCAGCACGAGAAAAGGCGCTAGAGCGGCAAAGCAAAGCAGCATAATCTTCTTTTCATTCTTCCCACAAACCTTTAAAAGATAACTTTCTATTCTAAAACCATGAAACTAAGGCAGCCTATTGTGACCTTTGTTGGGCACATCGATCATGGAAAGACAAGCCTGCAAGATTACATGAGGCAGAGCGCCGTTGTTATGAGCGAAGCAGGAAGGATAACCCAGCATATCGGTTCGAGCAACATTCCGCTCGAAACAATCAGAAAATTATGCGGCAATCTGCTCGATGCATTAAAGCTCGACCTTACCATTCCCGGATTATTATTTATAGATACGCCTGGACACGCCGCATTCTCTAATCTAAGAAAACGAGGGGGCAATCTTGCCGATCTCGCTATCCTTGTAATTGATATCAATGAAGGAGTTATGGCACAGACATTCGAATGTATCGACATCCTAAGGCAATACAAGACTCCGTTCATCATTGCCCTCAATAAGGTCGATCTGTTGCATGGTTGGCAATCAAAAAAAACGACACTTTTGCAGAATATCCAATCGCAGCCAGAATCGGTGCAGATGAAGATAGAAGAAAAATTGTATCAGGTTGTGGGGAAATTATCGGATCTTGGATTGCAAAGCGAGCGATTTGATCGGGTTGAAGATTATACAAAACAGATCGCTATTGTCCCAACTTCTGCCACAACCGGTGAAGGTATTCCGGAATTGTTGATGGTGCTTGTTGGCCTTACGCAAAAATACATGGAAAATAACCTGAAAATGAATGCACTAGGGTATGCCAAAGGCACTGTTTTGGAGATAAAGGAGGAGAAGGGCATTGGGACTACACTTGATGTCATCTTGTATGATGGGTCTTTGAAGCAAAATGACTGTATTGTCATTGGAACCTTAGGAGAGCCGATCGTCACCAAAGTTCGATCATTATTAGAACCCATTCCCCTTCGGGATATTCGTGATAAGAAAACAAAATTCCAGCAGGTCCCTGAAGTAAGCGCAGCTACTGGCGTCAAGATTTCTGCCCCCGATCTTGGATCGGTTGTTGCGGGCATGCCGATTCGCTCCTGCGCAAAGGAAGATGTCGAACGAGTTAAAGAGGAAATTCAGAGCGAAGTTGAGGAAGTGCTTATTGAGACCGAGCAGGAAGGCATTGTCATAAAATCAGATTCATTGGGAAGTTTAGAAGCATTGGTCAAATTACTAAAAGAGAAGAATATCACGGTGAAAAAAGCATCCGTTGGTGCAATCTCTAAAAAGGATATGTCAGATGCTGAAGTCAATCACGAGAAAGATCCATTGTTAAGCGTCATTTTGGGTTTCAACGTGGCTGTTCCTGCGGAAGTTACCCTCTCTCCAAAAGTCAAGATCATAACCAATGATGTCATCTATCGCCTCATCGATGAGCTAGAAAAATGGCAGGAAGCCGAGAAGAAAAAACGCGAAGGCAACCAATTGGATGTGCTTGTTCGGCCAGCAAAAGTGCAGATCATGCGTGGCTATGTCTTTAGGCAAAATAATCCTGCTGTCGTTGGTATGGATATCCTTGCGGGTACTCTAAAATCAGGCGCTCCCTTGATGAAGGGGGATGGGACTACAATTACGGAAGCAAAATCACTGCAGCTTGAGCAGGAAAACATTGAAAAAGCAGAACGAGGAAAACAGGTTGCGGTATCTTTGCCTCATGTTACGATTGGAAGGCAGCTATTTGAGGGTGATATTTTGTATACGGCAATTCCCGAAGAAGATTTTAGGAAAATGAAAGAATTGAAGCAGTATCTTTCTGAAGAAGAGAAAACAATTTTGAAGGAAATCGCCAATATTATGCGGGCGAATAATCCGGTGTGGGGGGTTTAGGGTTTGTAGAAAGCATTTGGCGCTTTATGCAGGTCTATAATCTTTCCAGGGTTGTTGACTACTAATGAATACAATTCACTAACCCAGTTTGGCACATTTGCACGTATCGATTGCATCGTTTGACCGTTCTGCAGCGATTTTCCAATTTTCATGCCATCACTAAGCAATATCGGTCCGACATAGATGTCTGGAGTTTCCGTTGAAAGATGAGCCATAAGTGCAAGTACACGTTCCGCTTTGCTCGGCTCCCTGCCTGTTTCGGGAACTGGTTTCCCCCAGGGCAATCCATAATCTCCACCAAAGACATGTAGATCTACAGTTTTTCCTTGATTATTGGGAACTAAATCTCGAATGGGATCAACCAAATAAAATAAGTTTACGGCGCCTGGCTTAAAGATGCTTACCGAATACTGGTCAACATCGCATCTATCATTGAGGCAATTGGTTGTTGCAGTTCCATCTTCCATGGAAATTTTCGGGGGTTTTGTAGCCGAGTATCCGCACTCTTCACAATTAGGTGCAATAAGTTTTCCTGTTGGCCCTTTTCTATCATCCATTACTGTACTCTTCAATATTGTTCTGCCTTCAGTGCTTAAGAATAGATAGCGCATATAAGCTTGAAATTGCGGATGGGAAACGGTATCAGAAAAATTTGCAATGTTTATTCTGCTTGAATCAACACCAAAATAGGAGGCCATCTCTTCTATCGTTTCTCTGGTTTCCTGAGCTGTATGTTGTTTCATCAATCGATGACACCCTTTACTATCGGGCAAAGTAAAAAAGGAGTGATATGCCTTGCCTCTCTGGAAATCATGATCCAAATCCATGATCATGACATCAAGCGTTGTAGATTTATTCGACTCAAGCGCAATCATGCCATTCATGAACGTCAAGGCTGTTCCTAAATGTATGGGTCCAGAGGGTTTTAGTCCTAAACTTACTCGTTCATACTTTGCACCCATTAATTGCTTGGGATCCTGCTCAATAACTTTGCTCATAACTCTATCTTCAAAGTTTAGATATATAAACCTTTCTATTTTTTACTATTTTATAATAGTAACAAATTCGTATAATATTTACCATATGGAAATAATCTATTTAAGTATTTAAAAAGAAACCCCTCGAATACCACTTTTTATATATTCCCATCGTACTCAATTCCCATGCCCCAAAACTACAAGATCCTAAACAAGAAAGAGATAAAAGAAATCCTAAAGCAAATTGAAGAGCAATGGGGGGCAGACCTAGACCTAGAATACGGCTTTATCCAAAACAACAAGACAAAGATTTCAATAATTAATCGCGATATTGGGTCAATAGATCTAGAAAAGCTA
>CAZFPU010000178.1:0-4234 GCA_964521145.1 uncultured Methanosarcinales archaeon
CTCCTAGGAAATGTGCATGGCTTTCGTAAAAGACATCATGACTCGGGATGCGGTTTCCATCTCAAAAACAAAGAAGCTGCATGATCTGATTAGCCTGATGTCAAAGGGCGACACGAGCTGCGTCTTTGTAATGGACAAATCAAAAGTTATTGGGCTCGTAACTGAGCGTGACCTAATACGAAAGGTATTGCTTCCAAAAAAGTCCATAGATGCCACTAAGATCGAGGATATAATGTCTGCGCATCTGGTCGGCATTGAGCCTGAAGCTTCGATCATCGAGGCCAATCATACCATGAGGCACTACAAGATCCGGCATCTTCCGGTGATGAAGGATGGGACACTTCGTGGAATGGTGACGCTAACCGATCTTGCCAGAGAGGCAGGTGAGATCGACCTCAAGAACAAGACCTTCATGACCTATCAAAACATACAATCGGCAATCATCGTCTGTTTCTTTGTGTTCTTGGCATTCTATGCGATCCACAAGATATTCTCTTTTTAGGATCCTCTTGTAAAATGCATCTGCACATACTCTATCGCTTCTTTTACGCTCAGCGGCTGTGATGAATTGGACGCGCGGATATAGAACTCTTCCTTATTGCCTAGGCGCATGAACACCGGCCGATCGCTTTTCTCGACGAATACTGCGCATATCTCCTTGTTCTCCAATGTCAGTATCCGTATGGCTATGAACTTGTTGAATGCGCTTCCCAGGGCCTGGCTTAGTATCTGCAGGAGATATTGGATAAAGCCATCACCATCCTGTTTTCTAAAAGTTGGATATTCTGAAGCTATCCCTACTATTTTTTTATCATCGGATATGCCGATAAGCAGCGTGCCTCCCTTTGAATTCAGGAATGCCGCCACTGTCTTGATCACGGGGATCTCAAGATCCTTGTTCATTTTGTTTGAGGAATAATCCCATCGCAGCGAGGATTTGAACTCTATCGACTCATTTTCCCCCTGCTCGATCATCCACTTGATATTTTCGATCTTTTTTTGCTCTTCTTCAAAGAGCCTATCTCTTTTAAGGACGATCTGGTCTTGATTTTTCTTAAGGATCTGCAACGTTTTTTCTATTTCCTGCAGCCCGTTACATATCTTTGCATACAGATCAATTGCCTTCCTTGTCTGCATGAACTGATCTGCGAATGCATCGTCAATACCGAGCATGAGCGCATGGGTTTTTTCGAACCATTGCTCGTACTTTTTTTGCGCGGCCTGCTTTTGCATTTCAAATTCTTTTTTTAGGAAATCGATCTGGGTCTGCGCTTTGGGTTGGTTTGGCTCTGGAGATTCCTTGAGCGATGGGCTTTTTTGATGCTTTCCTAAAAGAGATTTTTCCTGCTGATGGAAAGTGCTTTTCTTTGGGATGATACTAAGGATATGCTTTGCCTGCTCTTTCCTATTTTCCAATTCCTCGATGATGGGGTTCATGCTAAAAGAATCGGGAAATGGGTATGATTTAATGGTATCGTTGAGCTGATATACCTGGTTATTTTTTTGGTGGTACTCCCTGGCACCCATGAAAATGTTTTGTATGAATCCATGTTTTATTGTCTACAATTAAGACAACTCATTGAAATTAGTCCCATTGGAACTTTTTTCATTGATTATTGATAACCCCCTAAGCTTTCATGCCTGCAGGCACCTCTGGACTTTGGCGTCAATCCCTTGTACTTGCATTAATAATTTTTTTCGTCCCTATCTATGGAAATTTTTCATTCATCGGAGCTTGGTAGCAAAAATAAATTTCCTTTCCAACAACTATGTTATAACTCAACAGTGTTTAAATAAAAGCTTCATTTCATGATAGTAAAAATAGTTAAAAATTAAAGTTGGGGGTGTCCTTTTGAAAAGACTGATAGTGTTGGCAGTGCTGTGCTGCATGCTGCCGAGTGTTTTTGCAGTGAACGTGGGCTCTGGTGTTGGAGTCGATATTGATACCGAAGATTTTGAGCCATTAGTGTGGATGTGCGACAACCGAGTTGTGTATGACGACGCTACCGAGCCGGGTAGAATCTCTGATGATGGCGAGACGCTTGTCGAAAGAACACAAAACTACGCTTTTGAAGGCGAGCAGATCGGCTGGAAAGTACTTGTTATGGACAAGAACGGTATCCAGAAAGTCGAGGATGTTTTCGGAACCGCTGGAGACATACAAGGCGTTGGCAATCCAATTGAAGTGAACTGCGTCGAGGACTTGGCTCATGTTGACAATGAAACAATCCTGGATTCATGCAATGCGCGGATCCTAGAAGAAGAATTGACCAACTTTGATGAAGCGACAATGCGATACTATGACTGCCTATTGACTGTTGAGACACCATTGTCCATGTATGGAGAATACTGGATAACGGTTGAAGCGGTTGATCTGAATGGACTTTCAGGCACAATGGCTGAGAATGAATACTGGTTCCTAAACCCTATCGTTGCTCTCTCAATTGATGGCAGCATCGCATTTTCAGATGTAAGGCCAGGAGCGAGCGCATATTCGAGCACTTTGCTTGTTGGCAATGACGCTGATGATGGTTCGGGCGTTCAGATGGACATGTTCATCTCAGGAACTGACTTTTATGACTCAAGCAGCTCCGGTGCAGCGTGCCCAACAACCAACCAACTCATCCTAGGAAACGGAAGCTCTGATTGCAACGTAGGCTCTGAATTTGGAGGTTCTGACGCGGTAACTGATCCATTCTGCTACTTCGCAACCCATGGAGCGTATGACACGCAAAGCGACGCAAGAAACGACGCTGAAGGGTATGTGGGTATCAATTATGGAATCGGATTCAACGATCCAAACCCATTCTATGGAGCCTTCAATGGTGATACGACTGGGCATGAGATCTTGCAGGGACTCCAAGTAGGTCCTTATTTCCCAGGAAACGTTGTTGTTCCAGGAAGTGAGATTGCAATAACCTTCAGGTTGAATCTACCAGAACCATGCAATGGGAATTTTGATTCCGGAAGCCTGTATTTCTGGGGCGAAGCGATCTAATTTCGCTTTCTTTTTTCTTTTTTTTATTTTGTTAGTTTTTGATTTTTTTATCAATGCTACCACGATAAGAACGGGGCGAGCAACATCTCAATATTTTTTTTAATCCGTGGCGTTGCAGTCAATCATTGGAGTTTGTCCCAGTGAACTCCATTGCTGCGTTTTTTCAGTCTATAATCAAAAAAATGGCAAAAATAAATGCTGGCTCTGGTAAGGATGTGCATTATTTATCAAAATGACAATTAACAAAAAGAAACCTTTATATAGTAGTAACAAATTAGCGAGTGTATGACAACCTCACAAATCTATAAATCAACTATTCTTAGTGTTTTTGCCACCGTGATTATTGCACTACTCTTACTAGGCGTTGCGGGAGCAAAACCAGATACTACAAGAATCAGCGCAACAAATGACCATTCTGGCAAAGCGCTAGAAATTCCTGCGCATGCAGTTCAAGTGGCAGATAATGTTTTTAGCCTCGGGCAGGCCGTTGACGTAACCGGAAAGGTTGTTGATGGCTTCATGATTATCGATTACAAAAAAGGCGCAGCAAAGCCAGGGAGTTCAACTAGCGGAGCAACAAACACATGCTATGCATTCATGGCAAAGGGCGCGAAATGGAAAACAATCGAGCCATGGGTTTTGAATCCAGCAAACAGCCACGGGCTTAACGACTCGTTTTTATTCTCAAATGTTGATTATGATATCTCAAAATGGGAATTGGCAGCCAACAAAAATATATTTGGCAATGGGGCATTGACTTCAAACGCATTGATTGCTGATCAAGTTTCTCCTGACGGATCAAATGAACTCTATTTTGGAAGCATCTCTGACCCCGGTGTTATCGCAGTTACCATTGTTTGGGGCAGATTTTCGGGACCAGTAAATCAAAGGCAGCTTGTCGAATGGGATCAAGTGTATGATGATGTAGATTATGGCTGGAGCGCAATTGGCGAAGCAGGAAAAATGGACTTTGAGAACATAGCAACCCACGAGATCGGCCATGCATTTGGACTGAGCCATCCTTCAAGCGCATGTACCGAAGAGACCATGTATGCGTATGCTGATTATGGTGAGACCAAGAAGCGATCGCTGAATACAGGCGATATGCAGGGGATCAAGGCTTTGTATCCTTAATACATTTTTTTTATTTTCTTTTCTGCTTATTTTTTATGATCCACTTTCAGGACAGAATACCTCTTTAGCAAGAAAGCCAATAACACCTTCTAGCAAAAATTT
>CAZFPU010000179.1:0-4224 GCA_964521145.1 uncultured Methanosarcinales archaeon
CGCGCTGGAAATCTTCCCTATCTACGATATTTTCCTGCAATTGCGTATAATATCGCATATTTTCAGATGCCAGATCGTCATCTTCTTTGGTCGTAGAACATCCTATCGCAAAGGCGACTAACCCTAAGACCAAAAGCAAGGTGATTATCGGCTTCATTTTTTCTTCTCCGAAAGTATCTTCTTGAGCTTTCTTACGCTGCTGATTCGCATAAGATCATCGTCGACCAGATTGGTCTTCTTTCTATACTCATTCAAGCTCTCGATAACTTCGCGCTCTTTTTTTACCATGTATTTTCGCAGATAGCGAGCCATGATATTGACATAATGCGCAAGCTCATTGAGCTCAGTATAGCTGTGCATGCTCAGCCCATGCTCAAAGTCCCCTTTCATGATGTCCTGAGTTTGCGAGATCATTCTTTGCAAGGGCCCAGTGATTGTCTTATAGAGCAGTATAGCGCCTAGGACAGAAAAAAAAGTGGTGATTATCAGGGCGAAGATGAACAAGGTTGTTTTTTGCTTATCGGTGAGTAAAGAGAAGAAAAATGATTCAGGGATTGCAAGAGAGATCGCCCCGATCACATTGCCTAGATGATCATTTATGGGAACATGAGCAACCTGCGCGTTCTTTCCATTGAACCATTCCCTTGAAAGCAGCATGGCTTCATTCTCATGAAGACTGATATACACCTCTTGAGGCATCAAAGTCCCGATGAACCGGTTGTTTTGCCGAGTCAAGAGTGAGGTTGCGATGCGAACATCATCATGAAAGAGCGAGATATCGATATCAAGAACCGATTTTGCGCTATCGACGTATTCATTATCGCGATTGAGCAGTTCACCAAGCACGATTGCCCCATTTTGGATTGGAACTACGGCAAATTGTACCATGCCAGTATTATGATAGAGTTCAGGGATCTCTCGCTGGTTAAGCGTTGGAACCCTTCGTATCTTTGTTTCATAGAGAAGATTGGGATCATAGGAGAGCAATTCCTCTGCGCGTATGCCTTCAGTTGTCGCAAACGCCAAATGTGTCTGTTGCGCATGCGCAAGGATCCCATTGAATGAAAAATGCTGCCCATAATAGATAGGGTTCGCGTTGATAAGAGAATAACCATCCTCATTGACAACCAAGGCGATATCAACCCCCTCGCTGCTCGCGATATGGCTTAAAAGCTGCTGCGCAAATCCGCCAGGCTCTTGCAACGTTGCGATGAATTGGGGGTTATCAGCTAGGGTCTGCGCATGGGTAAGCAACGTATTGAGCTCATCATCATAAAGAGATTTAGCGCTTTGCCCATATGAGATCGCTTTTTCTGAAACCAACGTATGAGCGGCCGAATCAACGTATTTGATGAGCAGATACCCGACCGGAAACAAAGATATCCAAATGCAGCAGAATATGAGGATGAAAAGATGAGTCCTAAGGCTTCGTGGATCAAAAATTAGGGGCATGTATTCAAAATCCTCTTTTTTAGACGATTTCTGGGAATTTGGTTTAAATAATTTGCTTATTGGGGAAATTGTTGGAGTGTTGATTGGAATTTTAATCTAAACAATAGTATGCGAGGATATCTAGCCCGCACCAGTGCGTGCGGGTTCTTATTGATTGATATCATAGTGCAATAGCGGAGTAATCTTGTTTCGTGGCGTGCGCGAGGCGGGGGTTGCCCCCTGCGGGGTGCCGAGTAGGATTTTCAGCAGAAAATCCGTCGCACCGCCTTTACTTCAATTTTTTTTAAAAACCAGATGTTCAAAAAAATAATCAAATCCCTAAGTCCCAATACAATATCTTTTTAAACTATAAAAACCAAAAATCAAAGTATGCCTCTTAGACTGATTCACGATGTAAAAAACATAAATCGATTCAGGGAAATTCTTGTCGTGCTTGTAGAAGAAGGGTTTGGATTTTTGCTTGATGGAGTATCACTAAGAAAAAAACTTCCCTTTAGCAAGCGATTCGTAAAAAGGGAGCCAAAGACAAGCCATGAAGTTCGTTTAAGAAAAACGCTGGAACGATTAGGGCCTACGTTCATCAAATTCGGGCAGGTACTCAGCGTTCGACCTGATCTTGTCCCAAAAAGCTACATCAAGGAATTAGAAAAGCTACAAGATGCTGTGCCGCCAATACCTTATCCCGAGGTCGAGAAGATACTCGAAGCTGAGTTTGGAAAGCCGCTACACTCGATTTTCAAGGAATTTGAAAAAAAACCGATAGCGGCGGCATCAATAAGCCAGGTGCATAAGGCAGTTCTTCTTGATGATAGCATTGTAGCGGTAAAGATCCAAAGACCGACGGCAAAAGAGACCCTGCAGGCAGATATTGAGATCATGCTCTATCTTGCGCAGCTACTTGAGAATCACATGCCCAATATCGCAAAGTTCAAGCCGGTGCAGATTGTTCGGGAATTTTCTGAGTGGACGCAACAAGAGCTCGATTTTAGGCTAGAAGCGTTGCATGCGCAGCGATTCGCAAGAAACTTCGCCCACAACAAATTCATAAAGATCCCACGGATCTACAAGCACTTCACCACAAGAAAGATCATCGTCATGGAATATATCGATGGTACCCAATTGCATGACATCGTTACGCTAAGAAAAAGAAAAGTGCCTCTAAAACAGCTCATCGAGAAAGGGTTTGAAGCAATTTTGACGCAAGTCTTCGTGCATGGATTTTTTCATGCCGATCCGCACCCAGGCAATATCCTGATAACAAAAAACAACAAGGTGGCGTTTCTTGATTTTGGGATCGTTGGCAGGTTTTCAGAGGAACTGAGAGAAAAATCAATTGAACTGTTCTATAGCGTCATCAATCATGATGCCCCAAAAGTTGTAAAGACACTAGGCGATATCAGCCAAACGCCAATTGAGAATGAAGGAGAGCTTGAAGAGGGCATTGAAGATATCCTAGAGACCTTGCAGGATCAGGACCTAAATCATGTCAAGGTAAGCTATATTCTTGAGGAAATATTCGATCTTGCGCTTTTGCATAATGTAAAGATCCCCAAGGAATTTGTATTGTTTGGAAAAACGGTTGTGACACTTGAAGGTATAGCGCTCCAATACGACCCACAGTTTCGCATCATCATGCACTCAAAGCCATTCATGAAAAGCATGATCATGAACAGGTATAATCCTGCGCGGATAATGAAATCATCGATTGGTCAGTTGATCGATATGAAGCGCTACCTTACCCAGATCCCGCAGCAGGCATCAAGGGCACTGGCAAGAATAGAGAAAGGAAGCATAAAAGTCGATATCGATGACACTGATATCCGAAAATTATCCTCTGACATCAATAGGTCGAGCAATCGCGTCGCGTATAGCATGCTTATTGGATCCCTTCTCATCATGGGCGCATTGACCGTGCATTTTGGAAGCCCGATCGCATTTACCCTGCCGCTCATCCCATTCCTAAGTTTCATGGCAGCGTTAGTGCTTTCATGCGTTTTATTATGGTCGATAGTCAAGGAAAAAAACATATTCATGAGGTGATCCTATGAGGGATGCAATAAAAAAAAGCTTTTTGATAGGCCTTGGTGCGGCTTCGATGAGTGCCCAGAAAGCAGAGCAGGCAATCAGAGAGTTAGTGAAAAGCAATAAGGTTTCAATCAGGGAAGGCAAGCATATGCTTTCACGCATAAAAAAACATGGCAAAAAAGAAAGCGTGCGCATGGCAAAATTTCTTGAGATGAGGACAAAGAAAGTATCCAAGGAAGCGCAAGCAATGGCAAAAAAGCACATTAAGACCATGCAGGCAAAATTGAAAATAATTGATGCTGAACTGACCGCGAGAGGAAAGCAGACTTTGAAGAAGATAATGAAGGAGATGGATAAGAGATGAATTTGAGTTTTGTAGAGTAAGCATATTTAATATTAACTTTTTGCGCACCAGAGTTATTTTAAAAAGCGAGGATATTTAGGCTCGCCCCATAAGGCAAGGCAACTCACTTCATTCGTTGCGGCGAAGGCTCGCAATGATGAAGCCGCGCAAGGCAATGAAAAAACCATCAAGCGTTGATCGAAGGCGCGGTGTTGTGCATGAAACTATACCATTGCACTAAGATATCCATTTATAAGATACCGCACGCATTGGTGCGGTCTAAATAACACGCCTTCGACATAACATTCAATGCGCATTTAGTTGAATAAATCTAATAAAAAACAAGAACCAAAATGCCCTTTGCTGTAACCCACGTATTGACCTCAATTGTCCTAGTAGACCTA
>CAZFPU010000180.1:0-4101 GCA_964521145.1 uncultured Methanosarcinales archaeon
TTCGCTTCGCTCAACCCCACTGTTTCCAGGGGATCGAACCGAAGTGAGATCCTCTAAAGTGCCAGCTGATTTTTCAGCTGAGGGACAACCCCCGCAACACCTTCGCTATCGATTATAAGATATTTCGACCTGATGATGCTAAGCACATTCTATAAAAAATTAAAAAAATAATACGAGGAATCAAAATGAAACAGATGCAACTATATCAAAATATTATGGGAAGAGAGACAGTACCCTATGCGATGCTAGGGCCTGGGCAGCGAATTGCCGCAAAATATGGGAGCGAGCTAGATATAATGAAAATCGCAAGCATCGGATATGCATCGATAGCAGGCCAGCAAGTCGCCGTGGCGCTTGTGTGTCCAGGACAGGCTTCTTTTCGTGTCAAGAATACAGGGGAAGCTTCTCTTAACCGCTTAGTGGATCTGCGTTCATTGGCAAATTACAGGGCTCAAAAGCCATGGCTGGTAAAGAATCCAGGATACGCTATGCGCAAAGAGGATGCGCTCGAGGGTTATTCCAAGGCCTATTGGATACCACTTGTTAGCACGGCCATAGTTCCAATAAGCAAGACTGAAATGAGAGGCCTGCAAGAATTGGTAAGACCGATCGCTCCAGAAATATTCAGAGGCTAACCTTCTTTTTTTATTTTTGATTATTAGAAAGTTTTCCCCTACAATTCTTGGAGCAACAGCCATGCAACGTATCTAAGCAGGTAGAACATGCAGTAAATCGTTTATCGCACGTAGTAAGTGAACAATTATGCAGATCGGCGTTTGGCAAATGGCACAGAACGCACTGGGTGATCGGTTCAGATTGTTTTTTAGGATCTATATCAACTGCGCCGCGCATATCAAAGACTAAGCACTTGCCCTTCCAATGGTCATTGCCCACCTCATGCCCATACTGTAGGATTCCCCCATGCAGCTGATACACGTCGCTAAATCCCTGCTCTTTTAGAAATGCGGAAGCTTTCTCGCAGCGAACCCCGCCAGTGCAATAAGCTACCACTTTTTTATCCTTGAGGTGCTCAATCTGAGGCATTGCCTTCGGCAGATCCCTGAATACATCAATATCCAAAGCAATAGTCTTCTCGAATTTGCCGATTTCGCTCTCATAATTATTTCGCATGTCTATCATGACAAAATCCCTATTGGAATCAAACCATTGCTTGAGCTCTTTTGGCTCGAGATATGTTCCTTTGTTGCTCATGTCGACTTGCAGTTTGCTGTGTACGATCTCTTTTTTTATCTTCACTTTCAGCTTTTTGAAATTGTGATTATCAGTAACCCCTTCCTTGAATTGCAGATCAGAGAAGCGTTTGTCTGTCTGGATCATTGTCTTGAATTGCTCAATATTTTTTTCTTCGCCGGTCAAATTGCCGTTGATGCCTTCCTTTGCAAGCAAAATGGTGCCTTTGAGATTTAGTTCTCTGAGTAGTTCCAAGAAATGCTTTTGCATGGCTTCAATGTTATCGAGATCGATGTATTTGTAAAACAAAGTGTTTTTCATGATCTGTAAAAATGAACATTTCTTTAAAAAGTTTGCTGATGGAAATGACAAGAATCGCCCGCAAAAATTTATATACCATCCTATGCAAGAGAGCGTATGCGCTTTGCTGCATTCTTAATACTCATCTCGTTACTCTCCTTTGCAATAGCTGCGCAACCAACCATTCCTAAAATCGCTCCAGAATCCCCTCAAAGCAACGAGGATTTCATGAGGGAGATGGTCCAAAACCCGCGAGCTCTCGCTGATGATGAAAAAAGATCGAGATTCGGTTTTCTGGTCGGGATAGACATTGCCAAAAACGCCCCGATAACTAAAATGGAGATCCTCGACCCCAATTTGGCAATCCCCAATATCCGCATAGAAACCGCAGGATCAAGGCCAACTACATTCGATTCGATGCTTTTCAGTCGCTATCTTGGATCGAATATACACGTTGGAGCGGACGGGGCAGTGATATACCGAGAAGGATCTGCACCCCAAGCCATACTTTGGGGAAAGCTCTCCAAAAATCGAGCAGATGATGTGCTAGTAGATGGTGGTGCGGCCGAGATCTATTTTGAGATGAAGCAGGGAATCACGATTTCCAATGGAAAAATGGTCAACTTAGCAACTACTCCCTTGCTATTTATCGAGGCAGACAAGATATCCTATATTCCCGCTGCCACCGACCAAGACAAGTCGCGCACGTTTGCAGAAGGCAAGATCAAGTTTTCAAACCTAGATCTGCAGGTGGAATCAAAAGGACTTCTTGAGGTCGTACGCCAGGGAGATCCCTGCGAAAAATCCTGCATCACGATCGGCAATACCCGGATGTCTATGACTATTGACCAGACCGACCAAAAATCTGAGCCAACGAAACTTATCTATGAGCACGGCACTTCGACCATTGAGAATGGCCTGCTGAAGTTTAGCCAGGCTCCTGCGCAATTTGAGATTTTGGTCAAAGCCCCTCCAAGTTGGAAAAGTCTGGGGATGGAAGTCTTGCATAGGTATGTGGGTGGGACCATAACAACGTATGTCGGGGGAAAAGACGTCGGCCGTCTAAAGTGGCTATGGCAGTAAGAGCATTTGCAATGCAACCATTCACATAAATAATAGAGCTTACGCCCTGCAAACACCACCTTTAATGGCAGCTTCTTTAACAGCCTTCGCGACAGCCATATGCACTGGCTTATCCAAAGTATATGGCAAGATGTTGTCCTTGGTTGGCTTTATGGCATTTGCAATTGCATGCGCGGCTGCGATTTTCATGTCATTTGTAATTCTCATCGCTTTCGCATCCAAAGCCCCTCTGAAAATGCCTGGAAACGCAAGCGAATTATTAATCTGGTTTGGAAAATCAGACCTTCCGGTCCCTATGATCCCAACACCTGCTTTGAGTGCTTCATCGGGCATGATCTCAGGCGTTGGATTTGCCATCGCAAACACTATTGCATCCGCACTCATGTTCTTGATGTCAGCTCCAGTCAAGGTATTTGGCTTTGATAGCCCTATGAATACATCCGCTCCCCTAAGCACGTCGCCTAGCGTTCCCTTTTTCTTAAGCTTGTTTGTGTGCTTTGCGAGCTCTTCCTTTTCGGGATTGAGATCAGGCCTTCCTTGATAGATCGCTCCTTTGGTATCGCACAAGATGATATCTCGAACGGGAATGCATTGCTTGCTATCCTCATCAACGCAGCCAAGCAGTTTTGCGACCGCAATACCGGCAGCGCCCGATCCATTGATAACAACGGTTGCCTCAGTTATATTTTTTCCAACAACTTTTAGAGCGTTTATCAGAGCAGCAAGGGTGACGACAGCAGTTCCATGCTGATCATCATGCATGACCGGGATCCCAAGATCCTGTAATTCCCGCTCGATCTTAAAACAGCGAGGAGCGGCGATATCTTCTAGATTGATCCCGCCAAAGACCGGAGCGATCCTTTTCACGATAGATATTATCTCATCGTCATCTTTAGTATCGAGGCAAATTGGAAATGCATCGATGTTGGCAAGCTCCTTGAATAGGATCGCTTTTCCTTCCATGACCGGCATCGCGCCATAGGGCCCGATATCTCCAAGTCCTAGGACAGCAGTGCCATCAGAAACAACAGCAACGGTATTTGCCTTGCAGGTATAGACATACGCAAGATCCTTATTCGCGGCGATTTCCTTGCACACCTCAGCAACTCCTGGCGTATAGACCAGGCTTAGATCATCTTTAGTGGTAACGCTGACTTTGCTTTTCACTGCAAGCTTTCCTTTATTGGCACGGTGCAATTCCAGTGCTCTTTCTTTGAGATTTTGCATTCAGAAAGAGCGTTTTTAGTGTTTTTTAAAGGTTTTCATGAGGAATTTTTAGAACATATAGGTTAGCATCTATCTATTTGAAGATGTAATATGACCAAGATCCTAAACTTAATAAAATGTAAGGCGTTTAGCATCATCAGGTCGAGCCTTGCGAATTTAGTATTGATGACGAAATTCATTCGGTCTCCGACAATATTTAGTGCGATACCTCCTGCTCAGTTGAAATATCAGCTGGCACTATCAGGGACATGCGCTGCGCTTAGTCCCGGGGGCTGAACGAAGTGAACGCCGCACTCGCGT
>CAZFPU010000181.1:0-4098 GCA_964521145.1 uncultured Methanosarcinales archaeon
AATAACTGATAAAATGAAACAAAACAGTGAAAATAATATACTAATTTTTGAGATGGAACTGTTTAGTAAACTTCACTAATTCCCTCTTTCTGGACGTAATTTCTCTGTTCACTCCTCGTTCACTCCCCAATATATATCCTGTTCATGCTTTATGAACTTCTAGAATCGGGGCTGGCATCCTAGCTGAAACCAACCTAACTAAAAAAGCCCACGGATGCCAGAGTTTCCCCTAATTTTTTACTAAGGAGGAAAACATGAAACTACAAACAGTATTAACAAGCATCGTGATGCTGCTAATGCTAGCGATCCCATTCGCGCAGGCATTTGAAAGCAACACCGAAGTGATCTCTGAGGCGCAAGCCCAGGCAGATCTTACAGAATTAGAAGACCAAATACCAACCTATGACCAAACAGAAGCCCAACTAACCAATTGGAACAGATTCCTTTTATGGACCCATGATGGCGTGAATGTCATGTGGGGGAAATTTGGGAATGGATATTTCATTGGTGAAGATAACAGTGATAAGCATACCTGGGGAGTCTATGGATCCCATGTATTCGCAGGCTTCTATGATGGAGAATTCTTCTATGGAAAATATAGAAGCAACATCTGGAAAGCAAGAGGATTGTTTGGAGAAGCATCAAGCAAAGGCAAGTTTGAAGTTTTCAGAAACGAGCCACCACAACCCCCCGTATGCCGAGATTCAGATGGTGGATTTAACGTAAGAAAACAAGGCAAGATAATTAGCTGCGTTGAAGTCGATGGAGAAAAACTCTGCGATGAAGGCAAAGACTATTGTGTCGATGATAGCCATGTCTTAGTTGAACATTATTGTACTGAAGAAGGCGAGATCGGTATGGAAAAATTCGAATGCCCGTATGGCTGCAGAAATGGCGCATGTGTGAAACCAACAGTTTGCCCCACGGTGTATGAGCCAGTCTGCGCAAGTGTAAGCAAGAATTCCTCCATTTTGGATGTAAAGAAGCTAAAGACTTTTGCCAACCGATGCGAGCTAGAGAAAGTAGGTGGTGTGTTAGTGCATGAAGGCGCTTGTGAAGTGCAAGCAAACGCCTCTCTAAAGACTGACGCGAAGCTAAAGACCCCAGCAGGCAATGTGGAAACGCAAAACCAATTGGATGCCAACGCTTTGCTCAGGATTTAGGGAAAGCAGTTTGAGAAAAGAGGGGGTGGCTTTGCATGGCCACCTTCTTTTTTATTTTTTTAGTAGTTTGTAGGCAAAGTTAGACCCAAAATCAGGAATTAGGTCAAAAACAGATTAGAAACATCAGATTAAAAACAAAAAAGAGTTTGATATCTTGTATTGTAAATTGAAAGCTTTATTATGCATTAAGTTGTACTAGTGCACTAGGATATAGACAAAATAAATGCGCGACGCATTGGGAGCGCCTAAATAACCTAGTTTTTGAAAGTAAAAGTCATCCAAATCATATGGAATGGGTCTAAATAACCTAGCTTTTGAGGTTAAGCATCATAAAAGTGCAAGAAAATTAACGCGTTTTTGATAAAGTAAAGCTAAATGAATGTGTTCACGAGGCATAAACTCGCAAAGCCCATTATTCACAAAATAAAACCAAAAACCACCTCAAAATCACCCTTCAATCATTTACTCACTAAACAGTAACAACAAACAAAACCTTTATAAACACTTTTCGCCTCGCACGCTCTATGCACCGGTTGGTTGGAATATTAGCGATAATTGCATTACTATCCACAAGCATCACCGTAGCGGACGCTTCATACGACATAATAATCCAGGACTCAGGAGATGCGATCGTGCTCATTGCCCTAAACGAATCAGGAACCTACCAATTCGAGCTTCCAAGAGATGTTTTGGAAGTCAAGGTAAAAGGAGGCCTCTACATCTTAGAGAACAGCACCTTAGAAGTCTCGGTAGGGGCTTCAGGAAAAGCATTACTATTATTCAAATCGTACGCGTTCACCCAAAAACTAAACGATTCCTGGACATTCTTTTTACAGCCAGGACAATCAACAAGTTCAGTCACGCTAAACCTTCCCAAAGCAACCCAGATAAAAGAAAGCGATCCAAAAGTACTCGTTTCTGATGGCGAGTTCAAGAGGATGACCTGGTATGGGCCTTATGATACTATCCAAGTCAAGTATGTATATGCAACCCAAACCCTGCCAGAATTCGAGCAATTTGCAAAAGAAAAACAGCAATGGCGAACAAATCTATTCGCGTTCATGATAAGCGCGGGCCTTTCGATGGCACTGACCGGCGTTTTGGTATACTACCTGGTCAACCTTCGACATCAAAAGGAATCGCATGAGCAAAAGACCCATCATAGCGCGTACATCTACAACAAGAAAGCAAGCGCGATGGTCGGTGTTGCGAGCGAAGATTCAGAGGACAATCACGAACATATCTCCAGCCAAGGAAACGACCAATCGTACAAACACGGCCCAAGGGACGATCAATTAAGCAAAAAAGACTCAAATGACGATCAATCAAATGAAAATGAATTAGATGACGATTTTTTGAATAAAAAAGACTCTTCAAATAAAAAGAGTTCATTGGGTAAAAAAATAAGCAATGAAACAACAACTGAAAATATAACTGATCAGGCATTGGCTCATAAGAAAAATGTCGATGAAAGGGCAAACCATGGGACGGGTACCAATGACCAAACGACCAATGCCGCATTTGAAAATGCAATAATACAAGATAAAAAAACAAATCAAGGATCGTTGCAGGCAACCAAGGAAAACAACGAAACCAAAGAAACCGCTCAAACGCAGCAAACCAAAAAATCAGATGAGACCAAAAGGCACGTCATGAAGGCCTTATCGCCTAATGAAGCGCTGATCGTCGAAATAATGATCCAAAAAGAAGGCGCAATAAGAAGAAACGAGCTTGAAAAGCAAACAAAACTCGCGAAATCAAGCCTCGCATCATCCTTATACAATCTAGAGAAAAGAAACATCGTGATAGTAGATAAAACAAACGTGGTTCATTTCGTCAAATTCACGGAGTGGTTCAACAACCTATGAAACAAACAAAACAGCTGTGGATCATTGCACTTATGCTCATCATGGTAGTCATGACAAGCCTGCTTGCGCTCGCTCTTGATGCGACCCAGAGAAATGCCACTATACGATATGTCAATCCGAATGCGGGTTCTACTCAAACTGTCATTGATACGATAACTGATCCAATTGATGATAGTATTTCTGATGAAGAGGAAGATTCTCAAGATACTTCTGATCAAGATACTGATGACTCTAGCGATAGTGATGATTCCAATGACTCTGATGATCAGACTAATGATGATACCAATGATGCAAACGATCAGACCAATGACGATACTAATCTAGAAACAGAACAAGATGCTGATCAAACCCAAGACGATACTATTCAAGGATCGGGTACTGGGACTGAGCAGACGCAAAATAGCACGGTTCCAACTCAAACCAATAACCAAAACCTTTCATTAAATCTTCCTGCAAAGAATGAGACAGTTCGAAACGCAGACCCTTCAAGGATCCAAAAACCAACAGAAGATGATTCGATCCTGGTTCCAATAGACTCAAACGCAAACCTAAAAGAAACTATTCCCATAATCTTAACCAAGGAGGAAGTCATTGAATACTCAACCGACATGAATCTTGAAGAATCATTTTCATTAAGCACGGCAGCAAAACTAATCGAGAAAAGAAGGGTCAATGAAGCGCAATACTTAGATATCGCCCAGCTCATCGTAAATACTGACGCGACGACCTATCAACGAGAGCATCTTGCAAAGGAATTGGTTGGGATGGAAGATTCGTTTGTCAAGAAATTCAGAAGGCAGTTGCAATCAGAATATACCTCAGCGCAAACAAAGCAGCAATTAGAGGAATTCGCAAAAGGAGCCTATGATACCAGTATCGAGAGCTACTTTGATACCAAAACAATAACAAACATACTTTCCCATGAGAAATCCTATGATGATCTGGTAGCAGAGCTCTTTGGGACGCAAGAGAATGATTCTTAAAAACAAGGTCGCGTTAGTTAGCGGCTCCTCAAAAAGAACCGGAAAAGCAATTGCCATGGCGCTTGCAAAGGAAGGCTGCGATGT
>CAZFPU010000182.1:0-4050 GCA_964521145.1 uncultured Methanosarcinales archaeon
TGAGGGATGAAGAGTATTCTTATGCCAAGCCGGAGGGGACCCTCCGGATATTGCTTTTGGGGGATTCAACCGCCGTCGGCTTTGAAGTGGAAAAGGAGCGGGTGGTCGATGCGGCTTTGGAACGACTCATTCGTCCTCGCAGAAGGTGTGAGGTGATCAATGCAGGAGTCCGGGGATACGGAACCGACCAAAGCCTCGTTTTTTTGAAAAAGAAACAATGAATAGATCCAAAAAAACTCAACTAAAAAATACATTCAAAAAACCAAATCACATATGCTTCAAAGCCTTCTGCATGATTGGAATTGCTGCCTCAACTTCATCTTTAAACATCCGTCCCAATTTCGCGAAGCTCCATTCGCCATCCTGGCTCATGTTTTCCCGGGATAATTGGAGTTTTTTTTCGCCATCATTGTAGCTATAAACTCCAATCTTTACCCTTGTTGTCTCAAAACTTAGAGTCTCTGAGAACAATTCCTTGTCTAAATTCTTGTCAAATGCCATGTGATCACCTAGTTTTGCAGGATTTGCCCTATTTATTTAATTGTTTGGAATTGAAAACTAATAACTCTCCCAATCTTTTATCTCAAGATCCTCCATCTTTAATTTTGATATCGCCTCGACCAGTAATTTGGCGTTCTGCGCATTCGTCAATAATGGGATGTTAAAATCGATTGCCCTTCTTCTTACCAGATAATCATTCTCAAGTTCCCTGCTCTCATTGCTCTTAGGGATATTTATCACAAAATCGATCTTTCTATCCTGTAGATAGGATAACACGTTGGGTTCTTTTTTATCGAGGGGCCAGTGTAGTATCTTTGATTTGATATTGTTTTTTGAGAGAAATTCATGAGTGCCTCCTGTGGCAAACAGATTGAATCCCATCGATTCCAATTTTCGTATGCTTTCCAGAAGATATACCTTGCTCTTGAGCGGTCCTGTCGACAATAGTATGTTCTTTTTAGGAAGCTCATAGCCAACTGAAAGTAAAGACTTCAGATACGCCTCGTGGATATCATGTCCTAGGCAGCCAACTTCGCCAGTTGATGCCATTTCAACTCCTAGGATCGGATCGGCTCCATGCAATCGTGAGAATGAAAATTGCGGTGCCTTGACGCCGACATGATCCAAATCCAGGGTGTTGTATTGCTGCTCTTTTGCGACTCCAAGTATCGCTTTTGTCGCAATATCGATGAAATTGTATTTGGTCACTTTGGATACGAATGGAAAGCTTCTTGATGCCCTCAGATTGCATTCGATCACTTTGATCTGGTTATGCTTTGCCAGGAATTGGATATTGAATGGCCCGCTGATGTTTAGTGCTGCTGCGATCCTCTTGGCTGTTGCCTTTATCCTACGAATGGTTTCAATGTAGGTAAACTGCGGTGGCAATACTAATGTTGCATCGCCGCTATGCACTCCCGCGTTCTCAACATGCTCAGAGATCGCATAGATATGTATTTTTCCATTTTGAGCCACTGCATCGATCTCGATTTCCTTTGCTTCCTCGATGAATTTTGAGATGACAACCGGATGCTCCTTGCTTACCTGCGTTGCCTTATTGAGATATTTTATCAGGTCCTGCTTATTGAATGCGACTGCCATCGCAGCTCCTGAAAGCACATAGCTTGGACGAATCAACACCGGATATTTTTCCTTGGCAGCGAAAGCTTTTGCCGCCTCGGTGCTTGTCGCTTCTATCCACGCCGGCTGATCGATCCCTAGTTCGTCACAGAGTGCCGAGAATTTGTGCCGATTTTCGGCCCTATCGATATCAAGTGGCGAAGTGCCGAGCACTTTTACGTTTGCTTTATGCAAGCGCATCGCAAGATTGTTGGGGATCTGCCCTCCCATAGATAAGATAACGCCCTTTGGCTTTTCTTTTTCATAGATATCCAGAACACGCTCAAATGATAATTCCTCGAAATAGAGCCGATCGCACATGTCATAATCAGTCGATACAGTTTCTGGATTGTAATTGATCATTATCGTTTTATGCTTGAGTTTTTGAGAGGTGATAACGGCATTCACGCAGCACCAGTCGAACTCAACTGATGATCCGATGCGATATGCTCCAGAACCTAAGACTATGATGCTGTTTTTCATGTCAAAGGAAACATCGTCTCTGCTTCCATTGTAGGTAAGATAGAGATAATTGGTTTTGGCAGGATATTCCGCCGCCAGCGTATCGATTTGCTTCACATAGGGCAGGATATTGTGCTTTTTTCTAAGCGATCTGATCGCTAACGCATTCACGTGGTAATTGCTATCCTTGAAGAGCGTTCTGGCGATCTGGAAATCAGAGAATCCCTGTTGCTTTGCTTTTCTAAGCAGCTCAGGAGGTATGTTTTTTATCGTCAGCTGGCCTAATTCCCTTTCAGTTTCGATGATATTTTTAATTTTGTATAAGAACCAGGGGTCTATTCGAGACATCTCATGGATCTTTTCGATAGGATAATTTTTTTTGAGGGCCTGCGCGATAGCAAGTATTCTTTTATCGGTTGGGTTTGAAAGCTCTGAGTCGATCTCATGCCTGAAATTCACGGTGTTTGCAACTAGCCCATGCAAGCCATTGCCAAGCATGCGCAGCCCCTTTTGCAGAACTTCCTCAAAAGTTCGCCCAATTGCCATAATTTCGCCTACCGATTTCATCTCGCTGCCTATCCTAAAATCGACGTTCTTGAATTTCTCAAGGTCCCACCTGGGGATTTTGATCACAATGTAGTCAAGCGCGGGCTCAAAGCATGCTTTAGTGACTCTGGTGATCGAGTTATCGATCTCATGCAATGCATACCCTAATCCTAATTTCGCGGCAACAAATGCTAATGGGTATCCGGTGGCTTTGCTCGCAAGCGCAGAACTTCGGCTTAACCTAGCATTGACCTCGATCACTTTGTACTCTTCGCTTTCTGGATTTAATGCATACTGGATGTTGCACTCCCCCACAACGCCAAGATGCCGAATCACCTTGATCGCGATCTCGCGCAGCTTATGGTATTCTGAATTTGTAAGTGTCTGTGAAGGCGCTACGACGATACTTTCGCCCGTGTGGATCCCCATCGGATCGAAATTTTCCATATTGCAGACCGTAATGCAATTATCATATCGATCCCGTACGACCTCATATTCAATTTCTTTCCAGCCGCCAAGATATTTTTCTATGAGGACCTGATTTGAATAAGCGAATGCTTTGGTTAATTTTTCTTTTAACTGGATTTCTGAATGCACGACCCCTGAACCTCTGCCACCTAAAGCATACGCAACTCGTGTCATGACCGGATAACCGATCTGCTTTGCGACCTTCATCCCATGCTCAATTGTCGAGACAGCGCTGCTCTGTGCGACATCGACATTTATTTCTCTTAATTTTCTTATGAATAGATCGCGATCTTCGGTTGCCTTGATAACATCCACTTGCGTTCCTAATACTTTGACGTTATTTTTTTTAAGGATCCCTAGATCATGTAATGCAACGCCGCAATTGAGTGCTGTCTGCCCGCCGAATGCAAGCATTATGGCATCGGGCTTTTCTTTTTTGATGACCTGCTCGACAAAGAAGGGGGTTACTGGCAAAAAATACACTTTATCTGCCATGCCCTCGCTTGTTTGTATGGTTGCTATGTTTGGATTTATGAGGATAGTTTCTATTGCTTCTTCTCGTAATGCTTTGAGGCATTGCGAACCCGAGTAATCGAATTCTCCGGCTTCTCCTATTTTTAGGCTGCCTGAACCCAATACTAAGACTTTTCTTGGTTTTTGCATTGTTTTTTGTTTTGATTTTTTATTTTGCTTTGATCTTGATTTTTGTCTTATTTTCTGTTTTGAGTTTGTCCGATTCGGTTTTTTGAATTTTAGTTATTGGGTACAAGACATTATTGTTTTGTTTCTTTGTTGAATGTTTATTGTTGGGCTTTTTGCTCAATGCTTCTTGTTTATTGGGCCCTTCTTATGTTTGGTTTTTAGCAATGCTTACTTTTCAAAAGCTAGGTTATCTAGGCGCTCCCAACACGTCGCGCATTTATTTTGTTGATATCTTAGTTCAAGGTTATTTCC